>NZ_JACSKL010000010.1:0-89503 GCF_018617585.1 Exiguobacterium sp. s129 | reverse complement strand
GTTCCCATGCCGAACACGGAAGTTAAGCGTCTCAGCGCCGAAAGTAGTTGGGGGATCTCCCCCTGTGAGGATAGGACGTTGCCAGGCAACAACAGAGAGGACGACCGAGCATACGCTCGGTCGTTTTTTTATTTCATTGAAACTTAATCCCTTCTTTTTCGTACTAAGTATGAGAAAGAGGGGATTGTTTTGTATATTCGTTTAGCCACTTTAAAGGATATTTCGAGGATTACAGAAGTTTCAACTGCAAGCTTTCGACAAGAGGCAGACACCTTGCAGTTACCAGTAAGAGATTTGAATGTCGAGCCTCCTGGATACGACAATGAACCAATGACACACTATTTGATCGAAGAGTTGACAACCTATGTGACGGAGCAAGACGGTAAACTTGTAGGTGGCATTGTGCTTACATTGACAGGGGAAGACTATGCACGAATCGATCGTGTTTTTGTACATCCTGATGTTCAAGGGCAAGGAATCGGTAAGGCATTGATTCATTACGTGGAAGCTGAGTATCCACATGTACGAATTTGGGAGCTAGAAACATCAACTCATCAAAAGAGAAATATTCGCTTTTATAAACAGTTAGGATTCCAAGTCGTGTATGAGTCGGATGATGAAGTATGTTTTGTCAAACGAACAAAAGCAAAACCGAGTACACATTGCTTTGAAGAACGGTCATGTGAAGGATGGCAGGCGTACGGGGTAAACGCGAGTCATTTGGCAGTGACGAACAGTAACATTTCTTTATTTGATGCGAGTAACTGTAATTTCAGTCAAAGTCGTTTTCGGAACATTAATTTCCGCGACAGTAAGTTCAGTGACTTGAATTTGTCAGGTTCACAATTCAATTTTGTAACGATGCAAGAGAATGAACGTACTATTCAAATGCATCATTCGAATCTGAGAGGTGCTACATTTAATCAATGTGACCTGACGAATGCGACGTTAACAGGATGTGACATCAAAGGTATGAAGATAAATGGTATTTCAATTGACACCTTGATCAGTACAAAGAGAGGAGAAATGTAATGGAAAACCTTGAACAACTCCAATTAGACCTACAACAACGTATCGCCGAACGCGATCGACTTGTTCGCAAACAAAAGACACTTGAAAAACAATTAAAGGAACATGAAGCGGTACGGAAAGAATTGTTGAATACATTTACGAAAGAACAGCGTGATGTTTACGATCTTGAAAATTTTTCGCTCGTCAATACGTGGCGGAAGTTACGAGGCACGTTTGATGAGCAACGCATAAAGGAAGTAGAAGAAGCTGCTCGTGCCGAACTGAAATTGCGCGAACACGAGAAGATGATTGATGAATTGACGCTCGAGCATCGAGATTTACAAGAACAGCTCGAGAGATATGAAAGCATCGATACGGAGTGGGAGACTTTCCTCGAAACAAAAGAAGCTCACCTCACAAAAGATCCAGTTGTTCGCCGAGACCTACATGATCTCACCAATCAACAAGCTAAGACGAATGAACTTCTCATCGAATATCGAGAAGCCATTGTTGCGGGTAAAGCAGCACGAGCAACGATTACGAGGACGCTAAAGCACTTAGACAGCGCCAAAGGTTGGTCGACATATGATACGTTCTTCGGGGGAGGTTTGTTTGCGACGGCAATGAAACATGATGCGCTAGATGCTTCCGAGCAAACGATGCATGAATTACAATCTGCATTAGAACGTTTCTCCCGTGAATTAGCAGATGTCCAAGAAATTGTTCAAGAATTGCATGTCGATCGAGGTTCACTCATTCAGTTCGCAGATTACTTTTTAGATGATATTTTTTCAGAATGGACGATGCATGGGCGAATCAATGATTCATTAGATCAAGTGAACGGACTGGATAAGGAAATCAGTCAGCTGATTGCTCGTATGACGATACAAGTGGAACAGTTAGAACAGAAACTTGAAGAGACTGAAGAAAAAAGAAGACAGCTCATCCTAACGCGATGAGCTGTCTGTCGTAAGAGAACAAACTGAAGAGGTTCATGATGTAGCAGATTCGTTTTCTTACTTGAAAGGAGAAACGCACGGATGAATAAATCAATCGCATTTCTCATTAGAGGAATGGGAATCACAGGTGCCCTACTCGTATTATCGATTCCTTTTTTCTTTAACCCTCCTATATCGACCACACTTAAAGTGGTCAGTCTTGGATTATTGATGATTTTCATCATTTTCGCTGCATCAACCATCAGACTTCGGAAACGGATGGAAGATGAATGACGCGTTCTATCGTTACAGGTGATCCAAAGTAGGCGCGAGCGTTTGATTCACCTACATGAGGTCAGCTAATTCGGAGTGCTCGTTCATTTCGGTCGTTTTAGCCAATGCCGTAGTCCTTTCCCTGCGTGAGGACCTGCCTCATAACGCGGAATGACGTGCAGATGGGCATGAGGAACAGTTTGGTTTGATGCCGTGCCGACGTTCCAACCGAGCGTGTATCCATCAGGTTGAAACGTTTGATCAAGATGTTCCTTCGCCTGATGAAGTAATTCGTATGTATGTTGCCACTCTAAAGGCGTTAAGTCGAATGTCGTCGCGCGGTGTGCTTTCGGGACAATCACACCCGAGCCAACGAGGACATCTTGCTCGTGGTCATGCATAAGAAAGTAACAAGAGTCATTCTCGGCAATAATAGTTTGATGTGGATCTAGTGTCGGGTGACAAAATGGACAAGTAGACATGAGATAGGTGCACTTCCTTTCTATATTAAGTGTACCAAAGGGGGAGAATCATGGAACGACTCATCAATGAAATCGTGCAAAATGTGCAAACAGGAAAACGAACGCTGATTGCGATTTCCGGACATGGGGCAGCAGGAAAATCGACGTTGGCCGAAACATTACGGGAACAACTCGGTGATATAAACCTGCTTCACACAGATCCATACATCATCGATTCACAGTTACGGAAACAAACGATCCTCACATATCAACACGATGGAAAAACCCATCATTATAAGATGACGGCGTGTCATCCGGCTGCGCATCATCTGCTGTCACTCGAGCGTGACGTTCTTATGATTCGAGAGGGAATCGGCTTTTACACCATCGATGTCTCATATTTAGAACGTACGTGGATTGACCCGAAAAAAATGATTACGATTATTGAGGGCATGAGTGTCGCATTTTTGGATCTCTCTTCTTTTGACCAGTCGATTTATCTTTATACGGACGGAGAGACAGAATTTAGACGCAGAGCGAATCGTGATATCCAGGAACGAGGAATGGAAATGGATTACTTACGCGCTTCGCATGACGAGCGACGTCTTCAATATGAGTTGTTCATGCATCCGTATCGACATCACTTCCAAACCATCGTCAATATGAGTGGGAATATGATTCAAATTGAAAAAACCGCTCACGAGGAGCGGTGACTGCGTAGCGTATCTTGAATACCGAGACCGAGCTGTTCTTGCTCACGTTCGAGTTGTTCCCATGTGAGGGAGCGGTGGCGCAATTCGACGTCAGTCGCCATCGACTCGAGCGTTCGCTGTGTTTCGATGTTGTCGAGCCAGTAGTAGAGGTCAATCCCGTCTTCATGCAGACGCCAAAATGATTTGACGACCTCAAACTCATCGGCCCACTCACCGACCGGTTTGAACCCATACTTTTCGACGAACGGATAAGGACGCTCTTCTCCGAGCGGGTCAATCACGTTCCGAACAAACATCGGTTCAAGTCCAGCATGAGCCGTTGCGTCGAGCAATCGTTTCAGTTCAGGCATTGGTTCGATTTCAATATGTTCAATCACGTCAAACCAGACACGTTTCATGTCCTTGTCCCATAACGTCGCTTCCACGCTGTATGGGGCTCCAGCAGACGAAGGGGCATACATCGTCAATTCGAATGAGAACGGAACGTCTTCCTTCGCACCAGGTTCTAGTACGACAGTGAGTGGAATCGGAATTTCTTGAATGTCGGCTTCTCGATTGAATTCATTTCCTTCCATAGTGATGTCTTTAAATGTCGTCAAAAAGTTGAGTGTCAGTTCTTGTAACCGGACGACAGTCGTCGTCGGGTTGGATACGTGCAGGGTCCCGGTCACTACCTGCTTCGGAATGAGTGATGTCGGGTCAAACGTGATGTCGGCTTCGATCTCCGAAAAGAACCATTTCTTGAATCGGTTTCCCCATTTGGACATGGCGGTCGCGCCCCTTTTCTCTAAATTCTATGCTGTTATACCTGTTCCCGATTCTATTTTTCAAAAAACATTGAGAAAAAGGTTGCTTTTTATAACTGTCTCACTTATTATAGAGGATGTCGAAACAATTCAAACCATCGCGGGGTGGAGCAGTCTGGTAGCTCGTCGGGCTCATAACCCGAAGGTCGTCGGTTCAAATCCGGCCCCCGCAACCAATTTTTATTTAATTTCATATGTCGTCGCGGGGTGGAGCAGTCTGGTAGCTCGTCGGGCTCATAACCCGAAGGTCGTTGGTTCAAATCCAGCCCCCGCAACCAATTTTTAAATGAGATAGCGAAACGATAGCGTTTCGTGTTTTTTTTTGCTTAAAATGAAGTGTACAATGAGTACGTATGAGAAGTGATAAAAGGAGAACCATTCATGTATACATTGATTACGCATTCTGCGGTGGAAACGCAGGCAGTGGCAGAACGTTTGGCTACGCTCGTCGAAGCAGGAACGGTCATCACGTTAAACGGTGACCTTGGTGCCGGCAAGACGACGTTCACACAAGGGTTCGCAAAAGGACTCGGTGTCACACGGAACGTCAACAGTCCGACATTCACCATTATGAAACAATACAAAGGGCGCTTGCCGCTCTATCATATGGATGTCTATCGACTCGAGGATACGGGGGATGACATCGGTCTTGAGGAATATATCAACGGTGACGGTGTGGCCATCGTAGAGTGGTCGAACTTGATCGAGTCTTCTCTTCCGGAAGAACGCTTGGCGATTACGATTGAACGAGTCAGTGATGAAGAACGAAAATTGACACTCGCTCCAACGGGTGAGCGTTACGTTCAAATCGCCAAGGAGGTGCTCGCATGAAGCAATTGATGATTGATACCGCGACGACACGTTTATCTGTCGCATTAAGTGAGGCTGGAGAAATTCAAGCCGAAGCGACGGTCATGGTCTCGAAAAACCATGCGGTCACACTCATGCCGATGATTGAACAACTCATGGCAGCTGTGAAATGGACTCCGAATATGCTCGAACGCATCGTTGTCACGACAGGTCCTGGGTCGTACACGGGAATTCGGATCGGGGTGACGACAGCGAAGACACTTGCTTATACGTTGAACATCCCACTAATCGGCGTGTCCGCCCTTCAACTCATGGCAGCAGCCCCGAATACGGACTTGCCCGTCGTCTCGTTGATTGACGCGCGACGCGGCAACGCCTATATCGGATATTATCAACAGAACAAGGCACTGACACACGATCAACATGCGTCTGTCGCCGACTGGCTACGACTGAATATCCAAGGACGTTTCCTCGTCGTTGGAGATGTTGAACCGTTCCGTGACGTGTTGAGTGAATATGAGTATGTCGAAGCGCCGGCTGCACATCGTTACGGCCGCGCGAGTGATTTGGTCGTCTTTAGCGATGAGACGAGCGATGTCCATGCGTTTGAGCCAGAGTATTTGCGACTCGCTGAAGCGGAAGCGAAATGGTTAGAGGGTCAAAACAATGGCTGACGTTAAAATTCGTCGAATGACGTGGCTCGATGTCGAAGAAGTGACGAAAGTCGAAGAAGCGTCGTTCTCCATTCCGTGGACAAAAGAGGCGTTTATGAACGAGATGCTTCGAAATGAACAGGCAATTTATTTTGTCGCGGTCCATGACAAACGGGTCGTCGGTTTTGTCGGAGTATGGCAAATCGTCGACGAAGGACATATCACGAACATTGCTGTCTTACCTGAATTTCGTGGGCAAGGGATCGGTAATCAACTGTTAGCGGAACTTGTCGCGTTTGCCAAGTCAAAGGGGCTTGTCGGATTGACGTTAGAAGTCCGCGTGTCGAATGTCGGGGCGCAAAAACTATATGAACAGTTTGGGTTTATGCAAGCCGGACGAAGAAGACGCTACTATCAGGATAATAATGAAGACGCCTATATTTATTGGGCGAAGTTAGGAAGTGACTCAGAATGAACACATCACTGATTCTCTCAATCGAGTCGAGCTGTGACGAGACGTCTGTTGCGCTCGTCAAAGACGGGAAGACGCTATTGTCGAACGTCGTCTCTTCTCAAATTGAGAGCCATAAACGATTTGGTGGCGTCGTCCCTGAAGTGGCGTCTCGTCATCACGTGGAGCGCATCACGTATGTCATTGACGATGCGTTGAGCGAAGCAGGCGTGACGATGGAAGATGTCGATGCGGTCGCGGTCACACAAGGACCGGGTCTCGTCGGTGCCCTTCTCGTCGGCATCAGTGCGGCCAAAGCATTGGCGTTCGCCCATCAAAAACCGCTCATTGGCGTCCATCATATCGCGGGACATATTTACGCGAACGAACTCGTCGAAGAGATGGAGTTCCCACTCGTCTGTCTCGTTGTCTCAGGTGGACACACGGAGCTCGTCTATATGCCAGAACACGGTGTCTTTGAAGTCATTGGTGAGACACGTGATGACGCGGCGGGTGAAGCGTATGATAAAGTCGCACGCACGCTCAGCCTCCCATATCCGGGTGGTCCGGCAATTGACCGCTTGGCAGCGGTTGGGGAAGATACGTACAACTTCCCACGCGTTCGCCTTGAACCGGGTAGCTTCGACTTCAGTTTTAGTGGATTGAAATCATCGGTCATCAACGCTGTACACAATGCAGAGCAACGCGGGGAGACGGTCATTCCTGAAAACTTGGCAGCGAGTTTTCAAGCAAGTGTTGTCGAAGTGCTTGTTGAGAAAGCGATTCGCGCTGTGAAAGAAAAAGGAGCGAAGCAATTGCTCGTTGCCGGTGGTGTCGCGGCAAACCGTGGACTCCGAGCCGCGCTTCAAGAAGCCACTGCTGCTGAAGGAATTCAACTTGTCATTCCACCACTCGATCTTTGTGGAGACAATGCCGGCATGATTGGGGTCGCGGCACATCACGCGTATGTGCGCGGGAAGCGCGATACACTAGCGATGAATGCGGTTCCTGGGTTATCCTTAGAAGAGAGCATGACAGTCTAGGGGGAAATAGAGACATGACAAAACGCATCATCATTGGAGGACTCATCGTACTACTCGTCGTCGCGACGTTTTTACAAGTACGAGAAATCATCCGCGCTTACAATATCGCCTATCAAGAGGAAATTGTGCCAGAAGAGACACGAGTGAAGTCGTTGACTGGAGAAGAGTCATTAAAGGGTATTGGTCGTGTGACCGGAGAGAATACGCTCATCGAGTCATTGTATGGTTACACAAGTGTCATCGACCAAGAACCAGAGCGTGTGATCGTCGTTGATCGCAATCTCGGTGTTCAGCCAAAAGCGAGCGATGCTTACTATGAAATTGAGCGGGGTCGCGAGGCAACAGAAGAAGAGGCTGCGAAGTTTGATGATTTGATCGATGAGCTCGACGAACAGCAACTGTTCGCACAAGTCATCTCGACACACGAAGCACGCTATGTGACGAATGACGAAAAATCGTTGACGTTCTATAAAGTGTTCACACGTGACGTCGATACGAACGAGGCGGTCTTCTTTATCGCTGAGGACGGGACGAAGCTCGATTTCCATACGGTAGGATTCCAACCGTTACGATACTTTTAAGATAAAGAGAGGCCAGCGTATTAAAAACGCTGACCTCTTTTTTCATGCCTTCAAATTGGCAACGATCTTCCCGACGACATGTCGGTCCGAGAGTTCGACCAACTTCTTCGGGATATCCGCAAATGGAATTGTCTCTTGAATCATCGGTTGAATCTCACCCGCTGCAAGCAGTTCGAGCATGTGCGTACCGATGCGGACGATGTTTGCTTCGCTCACACGGTCTTGTTGATGATGAATCGCATTAAGTGCGACCTCATGGTAGGAGATGACACGTGTGAACGGTTTGATGACACTCATGTCAGGGGCTCCTGCGATATGGGCGATGTGTCCGTTGTAGGCGATGACTTGGAGGGAAGCGGTCGCCGTCTCCCGACCGACGGGATCGATGACGGCGTTGACACCGTGACCGCTCGTCAGTTCCATCACCCGTTGTTGCCAGTCTTCCGTATTGTAGTCAATCGCCTCGTCAGCTCCGAGCTGTTTGACCCAGTCATGGTTACGCGCTGAAGCGGTCGTGATGACACGTTTTCCAAGATACTTCGCCAGCTGAATGGCAAAGCCACCGACACCACCGGCACCCGCGTGAATGAGGATTGTATCGATTGCATTCATCGGAAGTTTTTCAAAAATGGCTTGGTACGCTGTGAATCCAGCTGTCGGTAAAGCGACTGCATCAGCGAACGAGATCGATTCTGGAATCGGGACGACCATGTGCGCCTTGGCACGTGTGAACTCGGCGAAGCCACCCCATTCATTCCAGTTGCTGTGGTAGAGGACACGGTCACCGATTTGTACGTTCGTCACGTCATCCGCGACAGCGGCGATCGTACCCGCGACATCGAGCCCGAGGACGTGAGGGTATGACCATTCGGGTTTGCCATTGGTAGCCGTTTTATAGTCGACTGGGTTGAGCCCTGCATATTCTCCCTCAATCAATACCTCACCGGAGCGAAGCGTCGGTGTATCGACCTTCTCGATTTGCATCGTCTGCCACGTGTTCGGTTCATGTAGTAATAAAGCTTTCATCTAACATCCACTCCTTATAAATTTATTTATCGATTGATGATTTAAACGTTATTTGTCTTATGATTTAATGCCTTTTATACTGAAGGTAACGAATACAAAAGGAGTTTACACAGATGATTGATTTTGAATGGTATCGCAGTTTTATCCACGTGTACCAGCAACGTTCCGTGTCGGCAGCGGCGCGTGTTCGCTTTTTGACCCAACCGGCTGTCAGCCAACATATCGCCGCACTCGAAGCAGAACTCGAAACGTCCCTCTTCACACGGGCACCACGTCAGATGATTCCGACGGATGCGGGGAAGGAACTATACACGCAAGTGGTCGGCTTGATTGACCGTCTCGAGGAACTATCGCTTGAGATGAAATATGTCTCAGGGGAACAACCGCGTCCTGTCCTCAAGTTCGGTGGACCGACCGAGTTCGTCACACATGAGATTATACCCGCTTTGCCGCTTGATGCTGCACAGTACATCGCAGATTTTGGAATGACAGCAGATTTAATCAAACGCTTAGCGGACGGGGAGCTCGACTTTGTCATCGCGACGAAGCGAATGGAGGAGCCAGGGATTCAATACGTCCCGATTGCCGACGAATCGTTTTTGTTAGTGGCGCCGAACGATTGGGAAATCCCAACCGATGAGTTAAAAGATTGGATGGATCGTCAGCCGTGGATCAGTTATGGACTGGAGCTTCCCATCATCCGTCGTTACTATCAGACACAGTTCGGGGAACGCCCAGACATCCGTCCGGAGATGATCTTACCAAACGTCGACGCGATTCTTGCGGCAATCGAATCGAAGTGTGGGATTAGTATCTTACCGAACTATTTGATTCGACACGCACTCGAGCGAGGAAGCGTTCAAATCGTAGCACCGGAGCGTTTTGCGACGAACGTCATTTACCTCGCGCATCGGACCGAGTCGAAGCATGACCCCGTCATCAACCAAGTCATCCGAGCGCTGCAGGATGCAAAATGAAGTAGGACCCATGAGGGCCCTACTTTTTTCGATTAATGTACATTAAGGTCTTCTAAAAATTGGACATCGCGACTAGCGAGAAGTGCCTCTGCTTCTTTGCGATACGTTTGATAGTGGGGTGAGGCGATATGCGCATCGAATGCCTCCTTGTCGGCCCACTTTTCGTAAAAGACGAATGCGTCCGGGTTGCCTTCGACACGGTGTAACGTATAGAAGACACAACCTGCCTCCGCGCGTGATGGGGTGACAACTTGACGTAAGTGTGTCTCGAGCGCGGACCTGAGACCAGGCTTCGCTTGAATTTGAGCTAAGATGGTAATCATCTTCATTCCTCCTCATCTATAAAACCCGCCTGTTCTCAAACAGGCGGGTCGTTCTCTTTCATCGATTGGCAACGAGAAAGAATTGATTAGTTTAACGTGTTGATGACGGCTTTTGCGACAGCAACGGTCGATTGTGGATTTTGGCCTGTTACCAAGTTTCCATCGACTTGAACGTTTTCTGTGAAGTTGTCTGCGAGCACGATGTTCGCACCGAGTTCACGAAGACGCGTTTCAAGTAGGAACGGCATGTAGATATCAAGACCTGTCGCACGTTCTTCTTCATCCGTGAACGTCGCAATCGTTTTACCGTTCACGAGTGGTGTGTCGTCAGACAATGTCGCACCGACAAGACCAGCGGGACCGTGGCAGACGGCAGCAACCGTTTTACCTGCTTCAAATAGTGAACGGATCGCAACATTCAACGCTTCGCTTTGTGGAAGGTCGAACATCGTTCCGTGACCACCTGGCATGAAGATGGCATCAAATTGATCGAAGTTGGTGATCGTCTTCAAATCAATCGTATCTTCGAGAAGGGGAGCCGTCGCTTGAATATCAGCAGGTACTTCTCCTTCTAAACTGCGTGCGTCGATTGGAGATTGACCACCGTTCGGGCTAGCGACCGTGATGTCATATCCTTGTTGTTTGAATTCGACGTATGCCTCACCAAACTCGGATAACCAAAGTCCAGTCGCGTGACCTTCCTTCATTTCTTTTGCGTTCGTCACGACCATTAATACATGTTTACTCATCTGTCATTCCTCCTAAGAAATAATCCGTTGTTTCGGTACGTGACTAGAATAACGCGCACTCTAACGAAAAACAAATTAAGAAAAAACACCTTATCTATAAATAAATTTATACATAAACGAAAAAGCCGTCCTCTTCAAAAAGAGGACGGACTGTTCAGGCTTTCGGTTGTCGATAATTCTCTCGGTGCCACGTATTGACGCGGCTCACGATGAACACGAGAAGGGCGAGGATCCACATGAAGAGCGTCTCTTCATAGAAGTGGGCCCACACGGATCCCGGCGCATAGAACGTATGAACGGTCACATCGACCGGCCAGACTACGATACGGATGAAGAGTGTGCTCATGAGCAGGCCACTGAAAAGGCTGAGTAGAATCCCTGGCCACGTCTGAATGATGAAGCCGATCACGACCGGTAAAAAGTAAAAGAGAATAGACGGGACGATCGTTGGCTCCCCACGGATGAGTTCAGATACGAACTCGGTCCCGGTTGGTACGATATAGGCCAGTCCCGTGAGAAACGCTTGAATGAACTCGATTCGCATGGCACGTGTACGCATCATGTATGGAGTTCCTCCCATTCCGCATAAAGTGCGGTGATGGATTCTTTCGCTGCGTCCGATTCGGTCGACAACTCCTGGGCACGGGCGAAGTCGTTGAAGACGTCCGGCTCACAAAGCAACTGTTCAATCTCGTCGAGGCGATTTTCATGTTGCTCGATTGCCAGCTCAATCTCTTCGATGCGCTGTTTGATGCGGCGCTCTTCCCGTTGTTGTTCCTTATCGGCACGCTGTTTTTTCACGACGACCTGCTTCGTCTCTTCACGGGCGAGTCGCGCGAGTTCTTCGAGTTCTTCTTTCTTCTCGACGTAGTACGAATAGTCACCGAGATACTCGTCGATGCCGTTCGGCGTGATTTCTAACACACGCGTCGCGAGACGGTCGATGAAGTAGCGGTCGTGCGAGACGAAGAGAATCGTACCTGGATAGTCGAGAAGGGCGTTCTCTAAGATCATCTTCGAGTCGAGGTCCAAGTGGTTCGTCGGCTCGTCCAGGATGAGGAGGTTCGGTTGCTCGAGCTTCAGCTTGGCCAACGTGAGTCGTGCGCGTTCGCCACCTGATAATTCATGGACACGCTTCATGACGTCATCGCCGCTGAAGAGGAACTGTCCGAGAAGACTCCGCACTTCTTGCTCGCGCATAAGTGGCCAGTCGTTCCAAATCTCGTCGATGACACGGTTCGCGTCCGACAAGTTCTGCTGCTCCTGATCGTAGTAGCCAATCTCGACGCCGGTCCCGTAGCGGATATCACCGGTAAGAGCGGCTTGTTGTTTCGTCAACACTTTGAGAAGTGTCGACTTCCCGACCCCGTTCGGACCGACGAGAGCGACGGATTCCCCGCGCTGTAGCTGGAAACGGAGATTTTGGGCAATCGGTTCTTCATACCCGATGGCGAGGTCACTCGCGCTCAACACATCGTTCCCGCTCTGTCGTTTGATGGAGAACGAGAGGACAGCACTGCGTTCGTCACCGTCCGGAGCATCGAGACGGTCGACTTTCTCCAGACGCTTCCGTACGCTTTGCGCCCGTTTCGTCGTCGTCGCTCGGGCGATGTTTCGCTGAATGAAGTCCTGCATTTTGGCAATCTCTTCTTGCTGCGACTCAAACTGCTTCTTCTCTTGTTCGTAGAGAGCGGCCTTCTGTTCGAGATACTTCGTGTAGTTCCCGACGAAGCGGCGGCTCCGATGACGCGACAACTCATAGACGACCGAGACGACGCGGTCGAGGAAGTAGCGGTCGTGGGAGACGATGAGGACGGCACCTTTATAGCCGCTCAAGTACTTCTCAAGCCAGGCGAGCGTCTCGATGTCCAAATGGTTCGTCGGCTCGTCCAAGATGAGCAGGTCAGGACTTTGAAGGAGCATCTTCGCCAAGGCGAGACGCGTCCGTTGTCCACCAGAGAGCGTGTCGATCCGACGCTCGAAGTCGTCCGGATAGAAGCGCATCCCGTGAAGGACCGAGCGGATCGTCGCTTCATACTGGTAACCGCCGCGCTCTTTAAACGTGTGCTGCTCTTCATCGTAAGAGGAGAGGAGACGTTCGTAAGCCGCAGCGTCATTTAGGATTCGTTCGGAGCCCATGTCAGCTTCCATGCGACGGAGCGTCTTCTCTTGCTCAATCAAGTCCGTGAAAACGGTGAGCATCTCGTTCCAGATCGTCTCGTCGGATTCGAGCCCTGAGTCTTGGGCGAGATAGCCGATGGTGACGTCTTTTGGCTTCATGATGTCCCCGGAGTCATAGTTGTATTCACCGGCGATGACTTTCAAAAGCGTTGACTTCCCAGCCCCGTTTCGGCCGACGAGGGCGACGCGTTCGCCTTCTTGGATTTCGAGTTTGACGTTTTCTAAAATCGGCTCGACGCCGAAGGATTTGGATAAGTTATTGACTTGCAGTAGGATCAAGTGAAAAAACCCCTTTCTCTCTATTTAGTATACTGTATTTTTCAGCGATTTTAGGTATATTCGTTGAGTGGTCATGTGAATTCGTTTACAATCAAGGTGTATGAAATTCAGATTCGTTTGTAACGTGTCGTAAAAAGGAGGCTCTTTCCGTTGAGTCAAAACGAACCAAAGATTCCACAAGCGACAGCCAAACGGTTGCCACTATACTATCGATTTATTCAAAGCCTGCACGCGTCAGGTAAACAACGTGTCTCTTCAGCAGAACTGAGTGAGGCGGTCAAGGTCGATTCGGCTACGATTCGCCGTGATTTCTCGTACTTCGGTGCGCTCGGTAAAAAGGGATATGGCTATAACGTGCAGTATCTGTTAGACTTTTTCCGAAAGACACTGAATCAGGACGAGATTACGAATGTCGCCTTGGTCGGGGTCGGTCACCTTGGGACGGCATTCGTCAACTATAACTTCCTTAAAAACAATAACACACATATCGTCGTCGGGTTCGACGCAGACGAGACAAAAGTCGGCACGACGATGTCAGGCGTCCCAATTCATCACGTCGATGAGATGGAACAAATTATGAAGCAAAACAAGATTGACGTCGCCATTTTGACGGTACCTTCTGCCTATGCACAGTCCGTCGCAGACGACTTGGTCCGTTTCGGTATCAAGGGCATCTTGAACTTCACACCGGCACGACTTACCGTACCGGACACGGTTCGCGTCCATCACATCGATTTGTCGATTGAGCTGCAGTCACTCATTTACTTTATGCAACACTATCCAACCGCTGAGGGGGTCCATCAATAATGGAATTACTAGCATCATCACTCGTCGTCGGGATTCCGGGTGGGGCGAGTCTATTCATCATCGCCATCATCGCGCTCATCATCTTCGGACCGAAGAAATTACCGGAGTTTGGTCGCGCGGCCGGACAAACGCTTCGTGAGTTCAAAAATGCAACGAACGGCATGATGAACGAGCACGACGAGAACGACAAGAAAGTTATCGAAAAGAAAGAGCAGTAAGCCATGAATCATCAACCTGATCAAGAGCGGGAACTCACCGATCACTTGACAGAGCTGCGGAGACGACTGATGCTATCTGCATTTGTCGTCTTTGCCTTCTTTTTGATGGCTTTGCCGAGTGTCAAATATGTACTCGCGTACTTGCAAGAAGATCTCGTCGAACGCGGGCTCGAACTGAACGCCTTTGGGGTCGCGGACCCGCTCATGATTTACTTGAACTTGGCGCTCATCATCGGCCTGATTGCGGCGAGCCCATTCCTACTGTATCAAGTGTGGGCGTTTGTCGCACCCGGTCTGCATCCGAATGAACGAAAAGGTACGCTCGCTTATATCCCGATCATCTTCGGATTGTTCTTAATCGGCCTTGCGTTCGCCTACTACTGGTTATTCCCGCTCGTCCTCGATATCTCGACGGACCTCGGGCAAGACCTTGGGCTCGAACAAATCATCGGGGCGAACAATTACTTCACGTTCTTGTTGCAACTGACGATTCCGTTCGGTCTATTGTTCCAATTGCCGGTCGTGACAATGTTCTTGACCCGGATTGGTGTCGTGACACCATACTTCTTATCGAAGATTCGTAAGTATGCGTACTTCGCGCTATTTGTAGTCGCAGCATTCATCACACCACCGGATTTGACGTCGCACCTTATGGTGTCATTGCCACTCTTCTTCCTATATGAGATTAGTTTATCGATTTCACGCGTCACCTACAAAGGGGTGTTGCGCCGAGAGAAAGAAGCGATGGTGCAAGAACAGATGGATTTAATGAAACAGATGAATGAGAAATAAGCATCGTTCCGTAAATGGGACGATGCTTTTTTTGTCGTTTCAAGCTGATGTCATGCGATATGAGTAATTGAGATAATTTTCCATTTTATGTGTTACAATAAAATGAGTCGCACAGTGAAGAGGGAGACACGATGATTCGAGAGTACAATGGAGAAGTCCTTGTATTGCTAGGCACTATGACAACCATCCTACTGTTTTTCTTAGTTTTCTCTATAAAATCTCGATTACGACGTCAATTCATCGTCTCGTCGTTGCTACTCGTGACTGGCTATATCTTCTTTCTTGTCGGAATGACAATCGTACGTGATTGGGATGCACTCGGTTGGCTTGCACTAGGGCTGATCTTGTATGTACTTGGTATGATTCTTCACGTTGGCATTGTCATTTATCAGAAGCTGAAAATAAGACGTGAGGGACAGTCTTGAAAGCGTCTTTCCAATCAAGTTATGGAGGTAAATAAGGATGAATGACATCACCATGTTGCTCGTACTGCTGTTTGGACTCACACTAGGAGTCATCATTTCAACGTATCAAATGATCCGAACGAAAAAACAAAGGCCTTTTCCATTCATCTTGAATACAGGATTGACTGTAAGTGGCTATATGCTACTTATTGGTAGTCTGACGTTTGGGTACGGCTGGGGAGCATTGTGGTGGGCGGTCGTAGGGCTCGCTATGAACGTCTTCGGTTTGATCGTGCATCTATTTCTAATAAGCTATCATCTTTTGAAAAAGCGACGAGTCCGGTCATGAGAATGAGCGGATTTTTTCTGTTCAAACTTTAGACACTTTTACGTGAAATAGTGAGCATAGTCATTGAATTCTATATTGTGAAATAGTACACTAAGTTCAAGAAGTAAATGTGATATTTATCACAATATAAAACGAAACGTACTGTCTAACATAAAAGGAGAGACGACTCATATGAAAATCGCAGTCATCGGATGTACACACGCAGGAACAGCAGCAGTCAAAGGATTACTCGCCAAGCACGACAATCTCGATATCACCGTTTACGAGCGGAACGACAACGTCAGCTTCCTCTCGTGTGGGATTGCGCTCCACGTCGGTGGGGTCGTCCAACGTGCGGAAGAGCTATTCTATTCGTCTCCACGTGAACTTGAAGAACTCGGTGCGACGATGCGCATGAAACATGACGTCTTGTCGATTGACTCCGAAGCGAAGACGGTTCACGCCAAAAATCTGGAGACCGGGGAAGACGTGCATGACACGTATGACCGCTTGATTGTCACGACGGGTTCATGGCCGATCGTCCCAACGCTCCCAGGAATCGAAATGAATGGAATCGAGCTCTGTAAAAACTACGCGCACGCCCAACGCATCATCGAGCGGGCGACAGATGCGACGAAGATTGCCGTCATCGGAGCAGGTTACATCGGAGTCGAACTCGTCGAGGCGTTCGAAGCATACGGAAAACATGTCACATTTATCGATAGTGCCGACCGCATCTTAAACAAATATCTCGACAAGTCGTTCACAGATCCACTAGAAGCGGACATGACCAGTCGCGGGATCGACCTTGAACTTGGTCAGACGGTTGAAGCGTTCCGTGGAACAGAAGGGAACGTCACACACGTCGTGACGGACAAAGGTGAATTCGAAGCGGATCTCGTCATCCTCTGTGTCGGATTCCGTCCGAACACAGGACTGTTAGAAGGGCAAGTCGATATGCTTGGGAACGGCGCGATCATCGTCGACGAATATATGCGTACGAGCAACCCCGATATCTTTGCGGCAGGGGACAGCTGTGCCGTCTACTATAACCCGGTGCGTACACACGCTTATATCCCACTGGCGACGAATGCTGTCCGTATGGGGACGCTCGTCGCGGAAAATATGATGCAACCACGCGTTCGCTACCAAGGGACGCAAGGAACATCAGGACTTCGACTCTATGACTGGAACATCGCGTCGTCTGGTCTGACGGAAGAAGCGGCATCATTATTCGGACTCGACGTAGAAAGTGTCGTCATCGAGGACGCGTATCGTCCGGAGTTCATGCCGACCGCAGAGAAAGTCGAATTCAAACTCGTCTATGAAAAAGGGACACATCGCATTGTTGGTGGACAAATGTTATCGAAAGCGGATTTGACGCAAGCGGTCAACACGCTCTCCCTTGCCATCCAAAACGAGATGACGGTCGAAGAACTCGCGTACGTCGACTTCTTCTTCCAACCGCACTACAACAAACCATGGCACTTCTTGAACAGCGGAGCGCTTGAAGCGATGAAAGATAAAGTGAATGCCTAACAAAAAACGCGGAAGCTAACAGCTTTCGCGTTTTCTTATAGATAGCGTGGTGCATCTTTCATGGAATTCGTTAAGATCATATAAAGAAGGAAACTCCCAGGGAGAATCAAAAAGATGAGTCGAACTCCGATTGAAGAAATACCAAAGTATTCAGCAATTCCACCGCATACTCCAGACAGAGAGCGGTCCGTCGCGGACTTACGAAGTGTACGTTGCATTGCAAAGCTCCTTTTGAGTGGATATGTAAATTTTACCATATGTATGTATGAAAAAGCGCACCAATGCAATTGGCGCGCTACTGATTATTTCAACATGTCGACGAGTTCATCAAGCACTTGGTTGGCAGAAAGGACGCCACCCGATGTGTTCCAGATGTCATCACTGACCTCTGTTACTTCGCCTGCTTTGACGGCATCGAGGTCTTTCCATAACTGGTTCGACTGCCATTCTTCGGCTGTTTTTGATCCGTCTGCTCCACCATAGGTGAAGTAGACAATATGATCGCCAGCCATCTCTGGGATGCGTTCCATCGTGATTTCTTCAGCGAACTCGGTACGATCTTGCGAAGCTGGGCGTTTTACTCCGATATCTCCTAAAATGACACCCGAGAAGCTATCCGTGAAGTAAATGCGTGACGCACCAGGAAGGAAGCGGACGACCGAAAGTTCTTTGTTCACAGCGTCTCCGAGTTCAGACTTTGTGTCTTCGACATGCTGATCGTAAGCTGCCAACACTTCGTCCCCTTCTTCTTCAAGGTTGAGTGCGTTCGCATAAAGGGCGAAGTTTTCTTGCCAATCGCCTTTCAGTGTTTCTGACATGACTGTTGGCGCGATGGCGTTCAATTTGTCGTAGATGTTCTCTTGACGAAGTTTTGTTCCGATGATGAGATCTGGCTTAAGTTTCGCGATAGCCTCTAAGTTGACTTCACTTTCTGTCCCGACTTCCGTTACATCTGTCATTTCAGACTCGATGTGTGGGTACCACGGGTCACCGTTCCAAGATTTGACGGCCCCGACCGGTTTGATGTCAAGGGCGAGAAGGGCCTCTGTCCCTTCGTTCGTCAAGACGACGACACGTTCCGGATTTTCAGGCACATCCGCCGTTCCCATTGCGTGTTCGATTGAGCGAGTTGCCGTCTCTGAACTTGTACCGTTCTCTGTATCCTCTGACCCGCCGCAAGCAGCGAGTACGATGGTTAAGCAAAGCGTCAGTAACGCAAGCATCCACTTTTTCATTTAAAATTCTCCTCTATGTAAGTGATTTTCCTACCTGACTATAAATGATAATGATTCTCACTGTCAACCCCTTTTTATGGAACGCAATATTTGCTATGGTAGGAAAGGAAAGAAGTGAGGACATGAAAAAACCTTGGATCAAATTACTCTTCTTGATCATTTGCTTACCAATTTTAAGTTATGTCAGCTTACGTGTCGGTGTCATCGTAGTCAGTCATGAAGATGTGATGACATTTCAAGCGAATGGTTCATCACAGGCGATGATTGCATTAGCAGACAATCGCATCCCACGTACAATCGTGGCGTTACTCGTTGGCAGTGTGCTCGGTCTCGCCGGTCTCATCTTTCAACTCGTGACGCGTAACCCGCTCGCATCTCCCGATATTTTGGCTGTGAACGCAGGTGCGAGCCTGGCCATCGTGCTCGTGACCCTTTTTGGGTTTAGCAGTATCGCTTCATTCACGACAGCTTCGCTCATCGGAGCGTTTATCGCCGGTGTGATTGTGTATCTGCTAAGTGCGAATGGTGGGAACGTCATGTATATGACACTTGCGGGTGCATCGCTCGCTGCTCTATTCAGCTCATTCACTCAGTCGATTATCGCTTATGAGGAAGGAGCGCTCGATGAGGTACTGTTCTGGTTGACCGGGTCGGTCGCTGGACGTTCGCTCAGTCTTGTCGAGGTCTTATTGCCATGGATGATGGGGGCGGTCGTGCTCGTCCTGCTTCTCAGTAAAGAGCTTGAGACGTTATCGCTCGGAGATCAGGTCGCACGTTCGCTCGGACAAAATGTCGGTGTCATCAAGTTTCTCGCGGTGACACTAGCTGTCGTGCTCTCCGCATTCGGGGTGGCGCTCGCAGGACCGATTGCATTTGTCGGCCTGCTCGCTCCCCATTTGGCGAAATATGTGTTCGGAACGGCCTTTTTCGCTCGTCTCGCAGGCAGTGCCCTGATCGGAAGCGTCCTGTTGCTTGCGGCCGATATTTTAGGACGAGTCATCCTGTTCCCACGTGAAGTGACGGTGGGCGTCGTGCTCGCGGTCGTCGGTGGGGCATTCTTCATCTATCTCGTCAGTGTCAGACAAGGAGTCTTTAAATCATGAAAACATATCGCTTTCGAAAAGGTCCCGTCTCGTTCACGCTCCGAAAGCGTGAAATCGAGTTGACCCTCCTACTGATCACAGGGTTACTCCTGTCAATCTATTTCGGGCTCGCAATCGGCGACACGTTCCTAAGCCCGGCTTCGCTCGCTGCTTTGTTCGTCGGAGCGGGGGATGCGTTCGAACAGCTCGTCGTCTTCGAGTTTCGGATGCCACGCGTGTTGATGGCCATGACTGCCGGTGCGAGTCTCGCCGTCAGTGGCCATTTGTTACAACTGACGATTAAAAATGAATTGGCCTCCCCAGAGATTTTCGGGATTGTCGGTGGCGCCGGAGTTGCGACAGCCACGTTTTTCACCGTCTTCACGGATGAGCGAACGAACCAACTGTCGGTCCCGCTCGCTTATATCCCGATTGCCTCGTTTCTAGGGGCAATCATTGTCGGCATGTTCCTCTTTTATTTATTAAAACGTGGAGTTCCACCCGTCCGTCTTGCCCTCGTCGGGATTGGAATCAGCATCTTCTCGCAAGGGATTGTTCAGTTCATGATGCTCGCCTCGAACGTCTATCGGAAGAACGATATCCAACAATGGCTTACCGGTACTGTGTACGCCGCGACGTGGAATCAATTGAAGATCATGGTGCCGTTCGTGCTCCTCTTTTTATTGGCGGCCTTTTTGATTGAACGTCACGTGCGCCCGCTCCATATCAGTGAGGCGACGGCGACGAGCATCGGCGTTCCGGTACGCGGGATTCAGCGTGGAACGCTATTGCTATCGTGTCTACTCGCCGGGATTGGTGTCGCCTTCGTCGGCGCGATCGGGTTTGTCGGATTGATGGCACCTCATATCGCCCGTCAAGGATTGAAGCTCCCTTACGTCTGGGCGACGCTTCTTGTTGGGGCAACGATTGTCGTGTTGGCGGACGTACTCGCCCGGACGATTTTTTATCCGTACGAGCTACGGACCGGGGTGATGACGGCTGTCATCGGAGCACCGTATTTCTTCTATTTACTTCGACGAATGATGAAAGGAAGTATGAGATGAACACATTTGATTTGAAACAAGTGACCATCGGATATGAACAGAAGACGGTGCTCGATCAATTATCGTTCTCCATTCCACATGGGAAAATCACCGTCCTTCTCGGCGCGAATGGATGTGGGAAGTCGACGCTCCTTTCGACGCTCGCGAGACAGCGAGATGCACTAGGCGGGGAAATCGCATTTCGAAACAAACCGCTCGATTCGTATCGGGCGAAAGAGGCGGCGCGACTCATGGCATTTATGCCGCAAGTAAACGTGGCACCGGATGGATTGACCGTCGAACAACTTGTCCGCTTCGGTCGTTATCCGTATCAGACGTTCTTCAAACGATACTCGGAAGACGATGAACGGGCGGTTGAGCGGGCACTCGCCTTCACGGATACAGTGTCGCTCCGTGACACGCTCGTTAGCAACCTTTCCGGTGGACAAAAGCAACGGGTGTGGATTGCGTTGGCACTTGCCCAAGAGTCGGAGACGATTTTGCTCGATGAACCGACGACATACTTGGATATGTCGCACCAAATCGAGATTTTGGATTTAATGTATCGATTGAATCGGTTAGAAGGCAAAACCATCATCATGGTACTTCATGACCTCCATCTCGCTTGTCGCTATGCCGATCATGTCATCGCTCTCGCAGGTGGTAACGTGTATCGAGAAGGCAGTCCGAACGATGTCGTCGACGAGAAATTCATGAAAGACGTATTCGGTCTCAAGGTCGTCGTGACTGAAGACCCGCTATATGGAACACCGCTCTGTGTACCGTTTTCGCACTACGAGTTGAATGAAAAACGACCGACCTGAACCTAGTCTACGGACTAGGTTTTTTTACGGAAAAGCAGGGAAAAGAGATAGGGTAAGTGCGCGTCGTATTTTTTACCTTAGAGGAGGAATTTTTCATGGCTAAAAAGGAAAAACAACCGTATCACATCGTCACGTTCACGTTCCCGGAAGAGGCGATCTCGTATCAGGCGTTCAGTAAACTGAAAAAGTACCATTCGGATGGGCTCGTCGGTTTTGAACAATTGGTCGTCATCAAGCGTGAAGAAAACGGGGCGTTCTCGTTTGAGGATGCGGCGCAGCTCGCACCCGTCAACAAATCGACGAAAGGTGCGCTCATCGGGATGGCGGTTGGGATCCTCGGAGGTCCGTTCGGAATCCTGTTCGGAACACTCACAGGTGGTCTCATCGGTGGCACGAAAGACGTGAAGCATATGCAAGGCATTCAAGATACATTCAAACGGACGGTCGGTAATATCGAACCCGGTCAGACAGGTGTCATGGCCATCGGGGAGGAATTCGATCCATCGATTTTAGACGGGCTCGCAGAAGAGTATGGAGGAACGGTCACACGGACAGACGAGGAGTTGTGAGACATGAAACTCGGAATCTTAGGTGCCGGGAAAGTCGGGCGCACGCTCGGGGAGCAATTCGAACAGGCCGGTTATGAGGTGTTGTACGGAACACGTACGGAGCGGGAAGGGACGTTGACGTTACAAGAAGTCGCCTCAGCAAGCGATGTGCTCCTGCTCTGTACGCCTTTTGCGGCAGCGGTCGATCTGCTGCCGACACTTGATGGACTGAATGGGAAAGTGTTGATTGATGTGACGAATCCAATCGCCATCGAGTTTAACGAAGTCGAGCGCCCTGATGGGGTGTCGGGCGCGGAGTATTTGCAGAGACTCGTTCCCGATACGAAAGTCATCAAAGCGTTCAACCAGACGGGTGTCGAGAATTTAGGCAACCCGGACGGTTCTGTCATGTTCGTCGCAGGAGATGATGAAGAAGCGGTACGGATTGTCGTCGAGTTATCGAACAAGATCGGCTTCGATACGCATCCGCTCCATGGGTTGAAGCTTGCCCGTGAACTAGAAGGGTTGGCGTGGCTATGGATTCATTACGCGGTGAAAGAACGGAAGACACGAGATTTTGCATTTTACTTAAAAGAACACTAAAAACGATCGGGGCGAGTAGCCTCGATCGTCTTTTTTGATTAGAACCCTGTGTAGCGGTCAGAGCGTGTTTGCAGTAGCTCGATCGTCTCACGTTCGATTTGTTCGACTTCGCGCTGTTGCCAACCTGGCATGAGAAACGCATCGACGAGTGCCCAGATTCCTGTGATGATGGCACCGAAACCGAGCGTCAAGACGACGAGGAGGACCATCGCAATTCCTGACCCAATCTTTTTGAAATAAAAGCGATGTGCACCGAGTGCACCGAGGAAAAACCAAAGTAAGTACGCGACGAGTAAGCTGCGCTTGCGCTTCTCGACTTCGCTATTGACGAGCTGCATTTCTTCCGTCGTCAAATCCATGCGTGACACATTCATCGGATTTCAACTCCCTATCCATAATTGTTATAATAAGTTCGGACTCTAGTATATCGGAAAATGGATTTGTTTCCATGATTTCCTAAAAAGAAAAGAGGTTTGCTATGCTTTTTCCGATTTTGACGTTCATCGTCGCGTTTGTTCACGTCGTCGGTGGGGCGATTGCGCTGTATCAATATCCACAATATAAACGAATGGCCATCAGTGCCATCGTACTCGGATTCGTCTACGGTGGGTTGACTGTGGCTGTGATCGGGTTATGAAGTGGGGGGCAAATGGACCACTTCGTTCGCGTCTTCACATGCAGAGTGGCTATCAGTTGGGGACATATCTATTTTTAGGTCTCATCATCTTTGATTTACTTTTAGGTGACGTTCCGAGAATCTCATTTGCGATGTATGCCTTGTTCTTTTACTTTTGGCAACGGGAACGTGTCGAGAAAGAAGACAAGGCGTTAGCCGAAAAGATAAAGCGGAAGTCGGATGAATGGACGATCACACTCGTCATCTTGCTTTGCTTCGTAGGCTATGCCGTCTCACTCGGTTTACAAGAACCTTCTATTTCATTGCTCGAGCTGAGCATTTACGGCTTCTCGACAATCTTTTGTATCCGGGCGTTGACATTGATTTATGCGATGCACGAAGAAGAGCTCGACTAAAACCCATCCCTTCGCATGAGAAAGGATGGGTTTTATTTAAGAAACCGCTCGTCGTAGGACGAGCTTTTCTTTTACATAGATGCCGCTATAGACGAGGAAGCAGCCGAAGCTGACCAACAGTCCGATATAGACGCTCATCATGAACGGTGTGAGAAGCGATCCGATCAAAATCGTCGAACGTGATAAGAAGTCGGCACCGGCGAACGACGTCCCGGCAAATGCTGAATACGCACCACGTCGGTCTTCTGGCATCATGTTCGCCTTCTCCGTATTTAACACCGGAGAGTACAACAATTCTCCGAACGTGGCAATCAGCATGAAGCCGAGAAGAAGCATCATCGAATTCGCGCTCGTGATGACCGCGTAGCCGATTGTGTACAACGCGAGCCCGCCGAGAAGCGTGTGCTTGTTTGAGAGACGGGAGGCGAGACGTTGAATGAAGAACGTCAACGCGACGACGATGAGCGTGTTCTCGATTTGAATGAGACTCATCATCCGCACCCCGTTGATCGTCCATGATTCAATCGAGAGCGGTTCAAATGAATCGGCGAGTCGGACCGCGACATAACTACCCATCGAGAACTCAGCGGCGAGGATACACATCGAGCCGAAGACGACTTTGACGAAAGGACGGTCACGCCAGGCAATTTGATAACTTTGGAACACGTCGACGAAGACGAGGCGAAGCTTTTGAGAGGTCCACGTCCGTTTCGTGTCTTCGAGGAAAATGGCGTACGCGATCGGCAACATGCTCGACGTGAACGTCAAAATCCAAAATAGTAACAGCTGATTGCTGACATAGAGCCAGCCTCCGAGCGCCGTCCCAATAGTGATCGATAAGTTGATCAACCAGTAATCGAGCGCGTATACGGCTTTTCGGTTCTCCGGCGTCGTCGCATCGATGATGATCGCGCTCATCGCCGGCCGACCGAGGTTATTTGTGACCGTGAAGATCGTATAGGCGATCATGAAGACGATCATCTGGTCGAACTGGAGACTGAGTGTCATGACGAGAAACATCGATGCTGTGAGGCTAGCCGTCAACACGAGGAGTCGCTTCCGTGAAAATTTATCAGCGAGGTATCCCCCAATTAACCCGATGACGTATCCGAGACAGACGAGCGAGACTAAGAAGACGCCCGCAATCCATTCGTTAAACGCTTTGACAAAGAGAAGTGCCATGAACGGCATGATGGCGAATGAGACCGAACGATTGAAAAATGATGTCACGAGTCGAACTTTAATTGGCTTAGGTATATCTTTCCATTTCATCTTGTCACCTTCCATTCTGTACCTGTATGATAAACAAGACAATGGATTTGAAAAATGGACGATATGGGGAAAAGATGTCCACTTTTAGGGGGATGCGACGTGGATGCATATTTATTTCGATTGTGGAAAGAGTGTCGGGACGGGGCGTACACGATTTCTGATATGGCGGAAGCTATCCATTTAAGCCCGAAGCAGACGAAGCGTCATTTGGCACGATGGCAAGAGGAAGGATGGCTCACGTATACGAGCGGACGCGGTCGCGGGAATTTGACGCGACTTGAATGGCTGCGACACGTGGAGCGCGACTTGGCGAAACAGCTACTCGAACGCATGGAGAAAGAGTCGGTCGAGGCGGTGACGAGTCAGCTCGAATGGGACTGGTCGCCTGCGCAGGCAGGGCGCTTCATGCGCCAGCTTGAGAAGAAGTTCGGTTACGTCCAAACATCGAGCGATGCGCTCATCATTCCGCGCCGTCGTCACTTTTTAACGACACATCCGCTTGAGGCGGCTGACATTCATAGCGCCCACCTCGTCCAAAACGTATTCAATCGTCTCTTCATGATTGACGCGTCCGGAGAGGTCACAGGAGAGCTCGCCCATCATTACGAATGGCAAGGAAGTACGCTCGTCTTGTTTCTTCGGAAAGGCGTCCGTTTTCATGACGGATCGCTCATGACGAGTAAAGACGTGACGAAGAGTTTACGCACACTCGTTCAGTCGGATGTGTATCGCTATATGTACCGGCACGTCCGGCACATCGCATCGAACGGCACGTATCGCGTCGATGTCACGCTCGACCGGCGCCGAAATTCCTACATCCCGAAACTGTCGATGATTCATACGAGCATCGCGAAAGGGAGCGTCGGGACGGGTCCGTTTCAATTGGATCGCCACGACAAGGAGAAGACGGTCCTTCTCGCCTTTGAGAATTACTTTGGGGTACGGGCGCTCCTGGACCGGGTCGAGTTCATCAAAGTGCCGGACGGATATGACCCGACGTATCGAATCTCGTCGCGGGATTCCAAGGAGACCGGACTGATCTCGACACCGTCCGGATTCGGGCTTGTCATCTTAAACAGTCATCCGCATAGTGTGTTCGCGAATGAAGAGGCGAGGCATTATATGCATCGCTTGATTGCGGAGATTCGTCCGGAAATCGGGACGTTGAATGAGCGAAGAACACCGAACGACAGAGGTTTTCTCGGTTTGCTGAGTGAGACGTATGATGTTCCAAAAGGGGCACCCGTCACGTTCGACCGTCCGATACGAATCAAACAGACGGACTATACGAACGATACGACCGATTGGATTGCCGAGATGTTGACGCGTCATGGGATTGCCTATGAGTTCGTACCCATCAGTTTCAAAGATTCGATTCACGACAAAACGTATTATGAATACGTCGACCTGGTCGTTCACGGGGAAGTGTTCGAACGGAACGTGACGCTCGGGTTCGAACAGTTTATGACGAACGAGTACTCGCCTCCGCATAAAGTGTTCCCTTATATCGAGGGGATGGCGGAACGGATCGAACAGTATGACGACTTGCCGTTTGAGGACTGGTTGCCCCTGCACCGCAAGATTGAGCGCGAGTTGAAAGAAAAGTCGTACTTCATCCCGCTCTATAATGAGGAGCGGACGATTCCGTTCCCGGTCGAGCTAAAGGACGTCTGTGTCGACTTGTTCGGTTATTTTGATTTTGCAAAACTATGGATTCCGTCGTAAGGAGGGGTATGGTGCGTAAGAAGTTACTCATTGGGTTCATGATCTTTTTTGTAGGACTGTTTCTGTTCGCGCTATGGGATGGTGTGTTTCTTAGCATAACAATCGTGGGTCTAGGATTCACAATCTATGGTTATCGACACGAAGAAATTGAAAAGCTTGAGGAAAAGGTGACGAAGAGAATCATGAGACAAGTCGATGCGACACTCATGAGCATCACGATTTACGGTTTGCTGGTCATTGGCGTTATCATCAATTTCTTCATGGATGAACCACAGGTTTCATTGATTGATGCCATTTATGTATTATTAGGTGTGGTGTTCGGTCTGCGTGGACTACTCATTCGGAGTGTCTATCAAGAGGAAATACAGGATCAATCGAAAGTTACAACCATAAGTAAAACCCCGAGCTCGTAAGACTCGGGGTTTCGTTATGCGGATTTGTCCGTGCCTTCTTTTTTGACTTTTCGGGCGAGTGCCAAGATTTGATACACTTTGAAAAAGTCGTAAGCGGCGACGGCGATGATGAAGTACGTCCAGAAGCTGAACCCATACTCTTGTACCGAGAAGTACGCGAGGACGGTGAACAACACACCGAACGAGAGACTAAAGAGCAACATCACTTTTAATTGTCGCGGCATAACTGCCACCTCATTTCTACATTAAAAATAGTACGAGCATCACGAGCGCGTTGTTGAACGCGTGGATGGCGATTGGCACGATCAATCGTCTCGTTTTCGCATACGCGTATGAGAACGCGAAGCTCATCGCGATATACACGAGGAACCGATTGTCTTGGTGGATGAGCGCGAATAGGATCGAACTGACCCCAAAGGCAATCCAAAATCCGAAGCGAGCGTTCAAGTTTCCGAACAAAATATGGCGGAAGAGAATCTCTTCGATAATCGGTCCGAGCAAGACGACCGGCAAAATCATGAGTGGAATGACTTCCACCATCTCGGCAATATTTTGTGTGTTCATCGACTCGACCAGTTCACCAGAGATGGCCGTCTCAATCAAGTTCGCCACGATGACAAGTCCATATTGCATCAAAATCCCGAGGCCGATCCATTTGACCGTGTCGTTCAAGTTCGACTGGATGCCTTGCGCCTTGTATTGTTTCAAGTCCGGCCAGATGAGTAAAATCGACAGAACAATCGTCACACCGAATCCGATGGCGAGCCAGAGCCCGACGAACGTTTCTGTTAACCATTCCGGTCGCACTTCGCTAATCACGAGCGGAAACAGTTGGACGAACGCATATAGTAAAATCGGGGTGAGGTGCCGGAGACGAATGTTAGGCGCCATCGAAAAACGGGTATTTATCGATTGGTTTGAGTTTAATGTAGCCAATTCAACACGTCCTTAATCATAAGAATGAACCTACCTTTTTCTCATTGTAACAAATAAGTTCTCTTGACCGCGAGTAGGAGCATTTTTTGATGTTCCCCACTTGATTTTTTAATCGTCCCATACTACACTTATCAATGTTAGCACTCCTTTTAACTGAGTGCTAAAACCTTACGATACACATTACATCATTCATATTCGGAGGAGGGTTTTTCCATGTTAAAACCACTAGGCGATCGTGTCATCATCGAAGTCGTGGAGAAAGAAGAAAAGACGATCGGGGGCATCGTGCTTCCTGATACGGCGAAAGAAAAGCCGCAACAAGGGAAAGTCATCGCAGTCGGAACGGGCCGCGTGACAGACCAAGGCGAGCGTATCGCTCTCGACGTGAAAGAAAATGATTTGGTCATCTACTCGAAGTACGCAGGTACCGAAGTGAAGCATGATGGAAAAGAGTACTTAATCGTTCGCGAGAGCGACATTCTCGCAATCGTAGGCTAAGCACCATTATTCAAAAACTTTTTTAGGGGGAAATGAACGATGGCAAAAGATATCAAATTCTCAGAAGATGCACGTCACGCGATGCTTCGCGGCGTCGACGCACTCGCTGACGCAGTCAAAGTAACGATTGGACCAAAAGGACGTAACGTCGTCCTCGAGAAGAAATTCGGTTCACCACTCATCACGAACGATGGCGTGACAATCGCGAAAGAAATCGAACTCGAAGACCGATTCGAAAACATGGGTGCGAAACTCGTTGCGGAAGTCGCGTCGAAGACAAACGAAGTCGCAGGGGACGGTACGACAACAGCGACAGTCCTCGCACAAGCGATGATTCGTGAAGGGCTCAAGAACGTTACAGCGGGCGCGAACCCGATGATCCTTCGTAAAGGAATCGACAAAGCGGTTCGTCGTGCACTCGAAGAATTGAAATTGATTTCAAAACCAATCGAGTCAAAAGAAGCAATCGCACAAGTCGCAGCCATCTCAGCAGCGGACGAAGAAGTCGGCGAATTGATCGCAGAAGCGATGGAGCGCGTCGGTAACGACGGTGTTATCACAATCGAAGAATCACGCGGCTTCACGACAGAACTCGACGTCGTCGAAGGGATGCAGTTCGACCGTGGCTACTTGTCACCATACATGATCTCAGACTCTGACAAGATGGAAGCGTCACTCGACAACCCGTACATCTTGATCACAGACAAGAAGATTTCGAACATTCAAGAGATCATCCCAGTACTCGAGCAAGTCGTGCAACAAGGGAAACCGATCTTGATCGTTGCAGAAGATATCGAAGGCGATGCCCTCGCGACACTCGTCTTGAACAAACTCCGTGGTACGTTCAACGCGGTAGCCGTCAAAGCACCAGGATTCGGTGACCGTCGTAAAGCGATGCTTGAAGACCTCGCGACACTCACAGGTGGTCAAGTCATCACAGAAGACCTCGGTCTCGACCTCAAATCAGCATCACTCGATATGCTCGGTCGCGCATCGAAAGTCGTCGTCACAAAAGACACAACGACTGTCGTCGAAGGTGCAGGGAACGAAGAAACAATCAAAGCACGCGTTCAAACGATCCGTAACCAAATCGAAGAGACAACGTCTGACTTCGACCGTGAAAAACTCCAAGAGCGTCTCGCAAAACTCGCAGGTGGCGTAGCCGTCGTGAAAGTCGGTGCAGCTACGGAGACAGAGCTCAAAGAGCGTAAACTCCGCATCGAAGACGCACTCAACGCGACACGTGCGGCTGTTGAAGAAGGAATCGTTGCGGGTGGAGGTACATCACTCATCAACGTCATCCCAGCTGTTCGTGCGTTGCTTGCAGAAGTGACAGCGGATGAAGCAACTGGTGTCAAACTCGTCCTTCGTGCCCTCGAAGCACCGGTCCGTCAAATCGCGGAAAACGCGGGTGAAGAAGGTTCGGTCATCGTCGAGAAGCTCAAGAACGAGTCAGTCGGTGTCGGATACAACGCGGCAACTGGCGAATACGTCGACATGATCGCACATGGTATCGTCGACCCAGCGAAAGTGACGCGTTCAGCACTTCAAAACGCAGCATCTGTCTCAGCGATGTTCCTCACAACAGAGGCTGTCATCGCAGACAAGCCAGAAAAAGACGCTCCTGCAATGCCTGACATGGGCGGCATGGGTGGAATGGGCGGAATGATGTAAGTCATACGCCTTCACAGAAACCATTCATCAGCAAAATGAACTGCACCCTGCTTGTTAGACATATCTAATAAGCGGAGGTGCAGTTCATTTTATGCTTGGGGGATTAATGATTATCTTACCTATGTTTTCCTACGTACGATATCATCATTCCTACAAATACTAAAGTTACTATCAAACTTGATGTTAGACCGAGCAAAACTGCGTGATCGCCGGATAATAGAGTGCTATTGGTTAACTTTAAGCTTAGAATAATCCCTGTCGAAATAATACTGAAACTTAGTAGAATCAGACCGAATGTAAAGAGATTCATCATTCGATCGATTTTTTTTAATAATGTTTTTTCGGTTTGTACTCGAACTGTCACTGGAGTTGAACCCATAGATAAGTTTTTGACTATACGATGAAGGTGAACAGGTAATTCAGTTAGCATCTGATATATTTCATCTTGATTCACTGATTGTTTTTTTGAAAGAGAAGTAAATCCGTACTTCTCTTTCATCATTTGTTTTCCAAGCGAATGTATCATATCTGCTAAAGTCAATTTAGGGTGTAGCAGCGTAATTGTTCCTTCAGCTTTAGCAAGTACGTTCCCTACTTGAATCATCTCTGGCGGAACATATATGGAGTATTGTTTAAGTAAAGTCATCAAATCTAAAAAAACAGAACCGAGATTTATTTTTTGAATCTGAGATTTCACGTATTTTTCGGAAAATATAGCCAAATCAAGAGTTAGTTTTCTTTTTTCAGCGGGTTCCAATAATATTTCTTCACTTACAACATCTGATAAGCGGTCAAAATCTTCATTCATTAAACTGAAAAGAATTTTGTTCATCCACAGTCTAGTGGGAGCGTACAGATGGCCCATATTACCGAAATCCAAATAGACTAGGTTGCCTTTATGAACTAAAATATTTCCTGGATGAGGATCGCCATGAAAATAACCACTGATGAAAATTTGATGAAATAAGTCTCTAGCAAATTCCATTGCTAGTTGCTGTTTTATATCTGTTGATAAATGAGGGAAATCAGCAATTTTCTCCCCCTTCATGTACTCCATTACCAATACATGGGTGGTGGAAAAGTTATGATAAACCCGAGGTACTTGTATAGTTGATGATTGATTTTGTGCCGCAAACATATCAGCGTAAGAAGCCTCTTGTCTAAAATCTAGTTCCTTTAACAAAGATTCTGAGAAGTCTTCAAGAATCTTCGTAAATGAAAAAGAAGAGGATGGCTTAGTTAAACGTTCTACCCATGCTGTCATAACTTTTAACCGTTTAATGTCGCGAACGATTTCACGATCAATATTCGGTTTTTTAATTTTGATTGCTACTATTTCATTTGAATGTAGTATGCCCCGATAAACTTGACCGATCGAGGCAGTCCCAATTGGCGTAGAATCAATATCTTTTAGCACTTCATGTACAGGTTGTCCCCATTCATTCTCCAAAATAGTAAGCATAGTTTGCATATCTTCTTCTTTACCGTTGTCTTGTAATAACTCTAATTCTTTTCTAACGTTGGTAGAGAAAAAATCTTTTCTTAAACTCATGAATTGTCCCAGTTTAATGAACGCGCCTCCAAGAGATTGGAGCGACTCCCTTAATTTTTCTCCATCTTTAGCCGTTTCTTTTTTAGTAATTATTCTTCTTATAAGAAAGAGCATCACTAAAATTTTTTTGGTATCTCTAAAAATCATTTTCCCCTCACTTTTTTTCATACGTATTCACTACTAATGAACAAATAAGCACGTTAGATTTCTTTTCTTCAAAACATTTTCACAGTCTTATTGAGCCTGTGACATGCTATTGTTGCTTCATAAACTTGACATGAATTATAACGAAATTATATTAAATCCTAGTAATAAAATTACTGTTAGTGTCAAGACGAATATGATCCAGATGAATGTCGTAGATCGATGTCTAATTTTTCTTGCAATCAATAATTCCATTGAAGTTACTAGTAACACCGCAAGCATTCCTTTTACCAAAAAAGTCAAAGGGAAATTCATAAGGTAAAGCATAGATATTCCTGTACCAAGCATGAGTAATGCGAGAGTTCTAAAAATCATTTTTGAAATGTTTCGATTCGTAACAAAATATGTGATGAAAAAACTGATGATTAACAAAAGCCAAACACTTGCATGAATAGAATATAGGGTTTGAAACATAAAAAAATCTCCTTTATATAATTATGGTTTAAGATACTGTAACAAATTGAGAGTTAGATTTTTTATAGTGGACGATTAATATAATACTGACGAACGTAATGAAACTTAAGATAATAAACGTTCCAACTGAATGAATACTAAGTGTCCAAGTGAACAGCAAAGGACCAATGATTCGACCGATACTGTCTAGTGAGTAACTGATTCCGGACGCCACACCTTGACGTGTTCCTGCATGCAAAGTAATCAATGAAATGACACAGGTTCGTACCAATGCATTCCCACCAGTAAATAATGCGAGACACATTCCTGCTGTCCATAGAGAAGATGCAAATGGTATAAGGAACAATGCAATGCCCGATGCGATTTGTCCAAATACCACCCAACGAGATTCATCACCTGGTTTAATTGAAGGTATAATCATACCTTGAACCAACGCATCTACTAACCCGCTGAACATGAATAGTAAACCCATTTGGAGTGGCGAAATTCCAACTCGATCAATTTCATACAGTTGGAATATGGATTCTAATCCGGCCATTAATAAAGTGGCTATGAAGGTGAAGAGAAGGAGTGGAAGAATTTTTACTTGGTTGATCCAAGTCCACTGTTTTCGGACAGAAAATCTTTCTTTCATACTGTCTTGAACATACTCGTGAGATTCCGATAGTCTCGCCCAGGTTAACAAAGTTAGGCATACAAGAATGATTGCAGAAGAAAAAAAAGGCACTGCTAAACCAAAAACACTTAGTAATCCACCTATAGAAGGTCCGAGTATAAAACCTAGACCGATGCTAATGCCGAGAAACCCCATGTATTTCGTTCGATTTTCATAAGTGGTGTGGTCTGCAACATAGGAAATTGTCGCGGTATACAAGGCACTGGAAAAAAAACCACTCATTATTCTTGCAACATATAGTCCAACCAAATGATTGATTGCTAGTCCAAATAAAGTGAAAGAAAATGCGTAACCGATTAAACCGATTATGATTAATCGCTTTCGCCCATACTGATCAGCCATTAAGCCCCAAATCGGTGCTGTTAGAAAAGAAATAAATGAATGAACAGCTAATAAACCACCAAGATGTATGATGTTAACATTCAAATCATCGATCATTTCAGGCATGATAGGAATGATCATTCCAAATCCTAAATAAGTAAAGAGTTGAATGAACATTAATAAAAATATATTTTTTTTCATGAAACCTCCTCATTAAAGTGACATATGTCATTTTTGACATATAGAATATACCTGATTTAAGTAAGATTTTCAATACTATTGAGTCGTAATTTTCTCTCAAGGAAGAAAGGATGATAGAAATGGGTTTAAAATATGCTTTACTAGGTTTAATTTCAAAAAACCCCCAAACAGGATATGAACTATACACGATTTTTAAGGAAAGAATGATTTATTTTTGGAGTTCTACCCATTCTCAGATTTATACAGAACTGAATAAGATGGAGCGTGAAGAATGGATAAGGTCCACTTATATATATCAAGAAGGGAGTCCAAATAAAAAGCTTTACACGATTACTCAAAAAGGTGAAGAACACCTTTTACATTGGCTCTTGAGTGATAAGATTAAACCAGCAAAAATCAAAGATGAATTTTTACTTCGGGCAAGTGCGTTTCATTTACTCTCTGAAAAAGAAATCATACATCTTCTTGATTCTATTATTGAAAGAGAACAAAGAGTTCTTGAAGCCACTCGAAAATGGCAACAGGATAATAATCGAGATGAAGAGTTTCTTATCGGTGACTTTGTAACTGCAGAGTATGGAGTGATGTATGCTGAAATGTATATTATGTGGTGTGAGAAAGTGAAGCTGGAGGTTAGCAGACGATCAAGAGACAATTAACTTATTAAGACAATGCGTTCTCTACGTGTTGTCAATCATCTCTACAGAATTTCAAATCTAAAAATTGTATGCACAATTGACTTACAGTATTTACAACGAGTTTATTCAGAAGAAAATATAAAGTGGCCACAAATCATAGTTATTTAAGTTGTGGATTGTAAGACATTGAGATGATTTCGATGTCTTTCTTTATAAAGTAATCAACTAAATTCAAGTTAATGATAGAAAATACCACTCTCAATTATGGTGAAATAAGTATATGAAATGATTGATATGAGAGGTCATTAGCGTCGTGGTGATAATACTCAAGAACGTCGACAATACGAAGATGCGTTGAGAGAACTGTATGCATTTACTTTTCATATTGATTATGAGGGGGAAGAGGAATCCTATCCTGTCGGGAAGTTTGGGGTGGCACATCCAAAATCACCTGAGATTCCATTGGTTCTTGACTGGCGAAGTGAGATGGCGATGCGGGCCTCGATGTTCAATGGGGAAATCATCGAGACATCTGGAGGGCATATTGTTGGAATGACACAATTGCAACTAGATCGACGCCAGCGACGAGTCATTCAAGCGAATTATCAGAAAGCCTCCACGGGACGAGCTAAGAAATTTACACAGCGATTCACCGAACAGATTAAATCTACATTTAAAAAGTCTGAACCCGTTGTTAAATCAGAGGATTTTATGGAGCAGGAGCTTGCGAAGAAACAAAAAGATCGTTCAATCGATGGTTTCATTGCGACGCGACAAACGGAACAGAACCACATTATTCAAGCACCCATCCATACATATATGATTGTCCAAGGAGCTGCAGGAACAGGGAAGTCTTTAACGGCACTTCATCGCATGTCGTATCTGCAGTATCAAGATGTCGCAATATGTTATATTTGGCGCCGAATGAAGCGACAATTCATCAACTATTAAAGGATGCAGATCATCTACAATTGAAATCGGTTTCGACGATGACGTTTGATGACATGCTCAAAACGGTAACAACAAAAGATTTTTCGGCGCGTATTGTTCCTGAACTTTTACCTTTATACGAATCAGATGTATTGTTCCCATGGACGGAAGCCGCATTGGAAGAGTGGTATGAGGATGTGGCGGTTCTACTCAAACGTTATGAGCCAATACCTTCTCTAGAATCATTGTACCAACGAGTGTTGGCTATATTGGTTTGGACAGGAGAAACCAGGACCTTCTCAATCAGAACAAATCATACAGATGATCCGAAGTGAATCGGAAAGACTTTCTATAGTAAACAAAGAACAGTATCAAAAAGAATATATCGAAGCGATTCAGCATTGGACATCTGAACTAAGTACGATAAAGAGTCGAGAGTTAGAAAAATTGATGCGTGAAAGTATGGATAACCGACTCAATCGTGAAAAACGTGAGCGGCAACAATTTCTCGACTTCTGGAAAAAGACGACGAGGCTTGAGGCGGCATCTATTTGGACAATCTTAAAAAGTCCTGAGAGATTGATGTACTTAAAGAATGGATACTCAGAGGATTTACTTGAGATGTGGCATAAATTAAAACGACCAACACAACTTGATCGTTTCTTTTGGATGTATCTTCACTATGAAACTAATGGGTATCCGGATAAATGGAGTCATTTGTTTGTCGATGAAGCACAGACACTTCGTCCACTTGATTTAATGGTGCTTGAGAAATTGTGTCGAGGCATGACGGTGTTCGGGGACACGCTTCAAAGCTATCAAAGTCTCGAGATGACATCTTGGAAGCCTATACATACTTACGCAAAAGAGAATTGGAAAGTTGAATATTTGACGAAGACATTCCGGACATCGAAGCCAATTGTCGATTTAGCAAAAGAAATACTCCTAAATACCGGACATGACACAACATGGATTGATCCATTCAATCGTAATGGGAAACCAGTGGAATTTCTGCAAACGAAGAAAAGTCGAGAAATCAAAGATGTGTTAATGCGTTGGCGAAGAGAACGATATTCAATATGTATTATTACATCGACCAAAGAACGAGCAGAATTTTTACACCATAAACTTGCATTATCGACCCAATTCATTCAATCAGAGACGACCAAAGTAGGTGAAGAGATTGTCATTTCAACAATCGATTACTTGCGAGGTATGGAGTTTGATGCAGTTCTACTTATGGATGTAGATGAAACGAATTATCCAGACAGACCAGAAGAGGCAAGACGTTTGTATGTTTCATTAACACGAGCGTTACACGAAGTGGTGTTACACACAAAAGATGAATATTCGACACTACTGTCAGATCATTTGCTTGAAGAATGAAGAAGTAAATTCTAAACATTCGACTTAAATTTTGAACTTTAATTGTACGATTTGCGTGTTCACTTCAAAATAATGGTTTGTGATTAGTAGTAACTCTTTTCTGACACTGACTAAGCGACGAGACTGATTCTTTTCCGTAAATCGTTTGAATACGAGACCCGCGTCACGACAGCGGTCATGACGCGTTTTTGTGTTTTTTTAAATCAAACATATCCTGATTTGCACAAATGTTCATTTAGGTGTACATTTGTGCAAAGGGGTGTGACCGAATGTCAGAAGAACTGAAGAGGCTTTACGAAGTAGCGCATTTGTATTACGAACAGAATCAAACACAACACCAGATTGCAGAGACACTCGATGTCAATCGGGCCACGGTTAGTCGCATGTTAAAACGCATCCGGGAATTAGGGATTGTGAAGTTCCAAATCGATTATGATCGCTTTCAATCAATTGACGTGGCAGTCCAACTGAAAGAACAGTTCGGTCTAAAGCATGTTATCTTAGTGCCTGAAAAATTAGGACAACGTGAAGAGACGTTACAACGTATGGGGAAAGCGTGCGCAACATACGTCGAGTCGGTGGTGACCGATGACGATGTGATCGGCTTTTCTTGGGGAACAGCACTCGCAGCTGTCGTAGAAGCACTCACACCGAAAGAAGCGTATTCAAATATCCAATGTGTGCCACTCATCGGTGGGCCGGACGGAAAACTCGAAAGTCGTTTTCATGCGAACACGTTAGCGTATGACGCCTCACGAAAATGGCGTGGACGTTCTAAACTAATCGACGTTCCTGCTATTTTACCGAATGCCGCCATCAAACAAGCATTGACGCAGTCAACACATGCTCAGGAAGTCGTGGAGCTGTGGGGGCGGATGAACATCGCCCTCTTCGGAATCGGTTCGGCCCAACTGAACCAGGAATCCAACTGGTTGGCCTTCTATGGTCAAACGTTTACCGACGAAATGAACGAACTCCAAATCATCGGAGATCTTTGCTCGCACTTCTATAATCAAAATGGAGAGACCGTGACCACTTCGCTATCGGATCGAACAGTCCATATTGAGCATCAACAACTCGCAAAGGTGCCACTTAAAATCGGGGTTGCCTATGGAAGTGAGAAAGTAGAGGCGATTCGAGTCGCCGCCGAGCATCGGTTGATTGATGTCATCGTGACAACTGATCGCACGGCCCAACAACTGTTACAGGGGGAATGAACAGATGGACATAAAAGAGAAGTGTGCGGAAGCCGCGCTCCATTGGATTGAATCGGGGATGACAATCGGTCTTGGGGGTGGCAGTACGATTCAACACCTCATCAATATGATTCATGCGAATGAACTGGACGTGACAATCGTAACACCTTCTTTTGTCACACGACGCGCCTGTCTTGAAAAAGGGCTTCGGGTTGTCGAGACGGGGGATGTCTCGCTGATCGACCTTGCTTTTGACGGATGTGACCAAGTCGATACACGACACCACGCCTTGAAGAGTGGAGGCGGGATTCATACGGAAGAAAAACTTATTGCGACCATGGCGAAGCGATACGTATTACTAGTGGATGACTCTAAATTTGTTGAACGATTGACGTTTGATCATCCGATTGTCTTGGAAGTTCTTCCACAAGCATTCACTTATGTGAGCCAGAAAATTCAAGAGTTCCCTTGGGTGACATCTCTACAAGTTCGTCAAAGTTTGAACAGTGACGGGGCCTTGGTGACCGTGAACGGAAACCGATTACTCGACGTGGTCGTCCGTCCGTCTGAAGATCCGATTGAGGTTCACCACCAGTTATCTCAAGTACGTGGCGTGGTTGATACGTCCTTGTTCACAGATGTCGTCACGCACGTCATCGTTGCATCGCATCACGATACAGTCGTCTATTCAACAGAAACGGGGGAAGTGAAATGAAGCGATGGGGAATCATTGGACCAGGTGCGATTGCGACAGAATTCGCTCAAGCACTCGCACAATCAGATGGTATTACCTACGGGGTATGGGGACGAGATGTAGAAAAAGCCGAACAATTCGCGCAAGAATATGGTGTGAGATATGTGTACCAAACGTTAGGGGAGATGTTGTCTTCACCTGACATCGACATCGTCTACGTGGCGACACCTCATCACCTCCATTATTCGATGATGGAACAAGCCATCGCACATGGAAAGCATGTCCTTTGCGAAAAAGCCATCACACTAAACAGTGAAGAGCTGGAGAACATTCAACGTCTGGCTGATGATCAAGGGGTGATTGTGCTCGAAGCGATGACGATTTATCATATGCCGCTCTTTGAAGAGTTGAGACGTCGTGTTCAGGCAGGTGCAATCGGACGAGTCAATATGATTCATGTGACGTTCGGCAGTTATAAAGAAGATGATCCGTCTAACCGATTCTTCAATCCGGAATTGGCTGGGGGTGCGATGCTCGATATCGGGACGTATGCCTTATCCTTCGCTAGAAATTTCTTGGACGAAGAAGTAGTGGACGTGTTGACGACGATGAAGCCATACAAAACCGGGGTCGATGAACAATCAAGTATGATCCTTCGTACGGATTCTGATCAGATGGTGAACATTACCCTTGCGATGCGTACAAAGTTACCGAAGCAAGGAGTAGTCGCGGGAGAAGACGGGTACATTACCGTCAATTCGTTTCCTCGTGCAACGGAGGCGACCATCACGTATACGAAAGATGGCTCGGTTGAGACCGTTCAGCTCGGGGCGACGGAGCAGGCATTACGCTATGAAATCGACGCGATGCATCGTGTCATTTCTGGTGAAGCTGACGAGACGCGACTTTATTCACGGGATGTTATGACGTGGATGGATCGGATCCGTCAACAATGGAAGGGGACTCATCATGAACAGAGGAATTGATCACATCGGAATGACGGTGCCTTCTATTGAGGAGGCAACTACTTTTTTGAAAGATGCGTTCCACGCTGAGATTTGCTATGACGTGCAACGTCCAGAAGATGAACCGATGGAAGGGAAAGAGGCAGAGCAACAACTGGACTTACCAGACGGACAACAAATTATCCATATGCGGCTGCTCCAAATCAAATCAGGACCGTCTATCGAGTTGTTTCAAGTCTCACGTGTAAATGAAACCGAACCGACAGGAATTTCATCGTACGGTTTACATCATTTCGCGATTTATGTGGATGATATGCAAGAGGCGGCTCAGCGCTTTGAACGTGCAGGTGGGCAGTTGTTGTCGAAACCGCATCCGTTAGCCGGTGTCGAAGACAATGGGAATAACCAAGGTGTATACGGGAAGGCGCCGTGGGGATCGCTCATCGAGCTGATTGCCTATCCGGATGGAATTGATTACCCTGCGTCGAGTGAACAGGAGCGCTGGACACCGGCGGAACATAAATGAGTGTATACGAAAAGAATCGCCCGTTCTCAGGCGATTCTTTTTTAGTCCGTATTATTTGTCATTCACAAGAATTTATTAGGGGCATATGTGAACAGATAAAAGCATAATAAAGTGCCATCTTTTGGTAATATGGAATTATGTTTAATGAGAGCAAAATTGTGAATGAGGACGTGGAGAACATGAACGAAATACAACGATTAATGGACGAGGTCATTAAATTCCGAGATGAGCGCGATTGGGCGTTCCATCATAATCCGAAAGACTTGGCACTTTCGCTGTCGCTCGAGGCGAGTGAGTTACTTGAGGTATTCCAGTGGATCTCGAGTGAAGAAGCGCTTGAGACAAAAAAGATGGAGATGGAAGAAGAGCTTGCTGACGTGTTGATTTACGCGTTGACGTTCGCTCACGCTGCTGGAATCGATGTTTCGAAAGCAATTGAAGACAAGCTCGTGAAAAACGCAGTGAAGTATCCGGTTTTGAATACTGAGGATTCACGATGAAATCGAATCACCGATTACTATTTTTCATGTATCTTGGAGCAGGTATATTGAGTTTGGTTCTCTTTCTTGCGATCCCCTTGTTTTACATAGAACGTTCGAACTGGATGAACGTCATGTTCCCACTGTTGACAATTATTTGGTTTGCGAATGCGCTTGTGCACTGGAGACAGATGAAACGAATTCATGTAGAGTGATGCGTTAAGTTTCATCAAAAAAGTCATCTTCTTCGTAAGGATTCGCATACAAGTCAATATCAAACTCGGCTTGAATTCGGTGAGCAAACTGGATTGTATCCGTATCGATGACTAGCGCTGGAGCCTGTCCATCTTCAATCACGATGACGATGACAAATTTGGCTTGTAGATTTTCATATGTTTGATAGAGTTGGTCTAATATTAGTTCTTTCCCATTTAATGTTTTAATAATTTGTTTTAGCTGATCGTTCACGTCAAATGAAGGTTGATAACCCGTACCAATCATCCATGCGGTAAAGGTAGATGGACGTTTAGAAGGTTCACGTGTCTCGCCCAATTTATAGAATTCGGTTGGGGTTAAATCCAGTAGCCTTGTCACTTCGTCAATCGAAAAATCATCACCGACAAGCTTGAAGTAGACATTTACTTCTGATTTTGTAGTAAACATTTCATTCCTTCTTTCATGCTTAATGATTATGTCCATAGTATCAGTAAAGGTGATATACACAGAAGGAGGGATTCTCTGGATGAATAGTGCTGAGCGATTTTCTCAACTTTACGCATCTGGAAAACGCTCGACCCGTCTTGCAATTCAAGTAGGACTATTGATTACTTTGAGCGGTGCCTTGTTTTACTGGAATGATGATCAGCGGTTAGCCGAAATCACTTGGTTCATCGTCTTATTTCCGGTCACGGCGTGTATCAAGCTTGTGTTTCGAACGAATGTTCTTTTGACATTTAACGAAAGTGTGCGATATCGACGGCTCGTCTGGTCTGAGGGTGCTATAGGTCTTGGAATGATTGTACTATTTACACTATTGAGTATGATAATTTTGTATCGAGAAGGGTACACTTCAGGATTGCTATTGGCTTGTAGTCTCGTTTTATTTGGCATCGTTGCATCCTCGAATCTTGACCGCAAATTGAAGCAAGTCGACGCGTCTCATGTGACCCACCGATTATACAGTCGGGGGAAAGTAGGTCATTTTGATTGAAAGCACTCGAAACATATTGGAAAAGGAGTAGACCATGTACCATTACTTGAACGACATATAACCTTGCATACGTGGACCGCCCTCGGATTTGTCTGTCATGACATCGACAAATCAAATGAGGAGCGGATAAGATGAATCGAAATATATTGGTTTTATTAGTAGTGCGTGTCATCGCGAACTTTGCGGATAGCTTTTATTTTTTGGCGTCGGTCTGGTATGTCAAAGAGACGACGGATGCCTCGGCTTGGATAGGTGTCACCACGTTTGCGGCAATGATACCAGTGGCATTCCAAGTACTTTATGGACCACTCATTGATCGTTATTCAAAAAAGAAGTTATTGCTCGTTGCCATGGCGGTCCAGGCGATGGTTTTGATTATTTTGGCGAGTTTATATGCAGTGGGAGAGTTAACCGTTGGGATTATCATCGCCGGATTGTTCCTCGCGACGTTAGCGAGTGAGCTGAGTTATCCGACAGAATATGCACTCGTTCCAAAACTTGTACGAGAAGCGGACTTACAGAGAGTGAACGCATGGTTCACGTTCACACACCATAGTCTCGATTTGTTGTGTAATGCGATTGCGGGATTCTTGCTGACAATCATCGGTATCGGTCTCATGTTTACGAGTAACGCAGTTCTTTATCTCTTTTTGTTTGCGGTCATCGGTTTCTTCCTTCGAATCAGTGAGACGGTGACTCGTGAATCAGACGATGTGACGTATATGACTGATTTGAAAGTCGGGTTTCGATATGTTTGGAAACTCGGTACGTTTCGGACATTGATTGTTGCATTCACATGCCTTAACTTTATGGTTTCGATTTCACTTGGTGTACTCCCGATACTCGCTACGACTGAGAACATGTATGGCTTATGGCTTGCGGCGATTTCCGTCGGGACGTTAGTGGGAAGCGGTTTGTCTACGCGTTACGGTGGTCGCTCATTGCGTTGGACTTTCGTTTTGGCGACAGGAATTGGAGGGCTTGCTTGGTGTGTATCGGCAATTTGGTTGAATCGAAACGTTGGCGTGACGTTGATCAGTTTTGGGATAGCTTGGATTGCAATCGGTATGATGGGCATTCAGTTTCAGACACTTCTTCAACGTCAAATTCAATCTGAATACCTAGGACGGACGTTGACGGTCGTTTATGCGCTTCAAGGAATGTTGGCCCCATTCGGCTATTTGTTTGGAGGAATGTTTGCGGACTGGATCAATCCCAACCTCCTGTATATGATTGGAGCGTTGACGTTACTCGTTTCAAGTATATATTTTAAGAAAAGTTCTTTTCTCACATCTCATGTTGCCCTTCGAGATCAAGCAGCATGACATCAAAGAAGTACAGCCCTCATGAGAAGGGCTGTACTTCTTTTTGTTGAATGAATTGGAGCGTAGACTCAGTCGTTTGAATCGATGCAAATTCTTCATTTAGACTAGCGAGCGACACGTCATGAATGACCTCTGCGGGAATCCATGCCCCACTGATTGATTGACGATCGAACGTCGCCGTCGCATCGGAGACGACGATTGGATTAAATCCTAAGTTTCCTGCCATCCGTGCGGTCGTCTCGACGCAATGGTTCGTGATTAATCCGGTGATGACGATTTTTGTCGCACCAAGTGCTTCGAGTCGCTCTTGTAAATCCGTTCCGATGAAGGCACTATTCACCTGTTTCGTTAGGATGACATCTTGTTCACGAGGTTGAATGAAGTCTTGGAACAAATGACCGTCTTTTTTGAAATAGAAGAGTGAAGTCGGTACTTGTGTGACATGCTGGACATAGATGATTGGTTGGTCCTGTTCTTCCCATGTCTCGATCAACCGTGCGATATTCTCTTCACATTGCGGATTGTTGCGCTTCCCCCAGCTTGGATCATGAAAGGCTTGTTGGACATCGATGATGAGTAATGGAACGACTATTTTTTGCATGTTGATTCCCCCTTGAATTGGATACTTCAAGTGTATGTAACGGAGGAATACAGATACATAGAGGTTTGACGGAAGTTTCAGCGAATGACTTAAGAAAGAACGGATTATGTACCGTTTCACTTTATTTTGAAAGGTGAATGCCAAATGGATGAAATAGACCGCCATATTCTTGAATTGATGCAACAACAAGCCCGGATCTCGATGACCGAATTAGGACGACAGATTGGATTGTCTACGCCTGCTGCGACCGAACGGGTGAGGCGACTTGAAGAACGCGGAGTCATCATTGGCTATCGGGCCGTCATTAACCCCGAAAAGATGGACAAACACGTAACTGCCTTTATTCTTTATGACACACATCGGTGTGAGGCGTTCCGTGAATTTTGTCGTCAACAGCCGTCCGTGATTGAATGTCATCGTTTAGCCGGACAGTATAGCTACCTTGTCAAAGTCGTGACGGAAAACGTGCGCACGTTAGAGTCGTTTATCGACGAATCAATGGAGTATGGTCGTCCCTCGTCCCTGATTAATCTATCTTCACCCGTATCATTCAGACCCGTCATATAATATGACCTGGTTATTTTTTTATCGTAGTTCTTCTGCTGAAATCTTTTAAACTAGCTGTAGACGAACGATGGAAGGATGAAAAAGGCATTGGGAATTTATTATACATACCAGCATGAAGCAGCGTGGCACCAGGCTTTAAAGAGGGGATATCTTGAAGCGAGCGGGGAACACGCATTGTTTATGGATCCTGACTATGATGAATTTAAAATATATTATGACTGGATGGTCGAGCAATACGAGAAGCGTACCGACATTTTGATGAATGGGAACTATCCCATTTGGTGTTGGGACGAGTTTCCCGATTTAGGCAGGGATGGACATATTGATCGAGGTGCGAAAGGAATTGTCTTGACGGTTGAGATTCCAGATGAAGCAGTATTGGCATCAGAGTTTCAATACTGGCATATCGTCTTGAATAATGGATATATTTTCGAAAGTTATGATGAGGAGAACGCTGATTATGACGATTCTCACTTTTCAAAAGAAGAAATCCGAAAATCATGGGAGCGCATTTTTGATCGTGCGTGGTGTGAGTCGACCGTAGCGAATCAACCTTCAGTCGGTTTGACATATCAGCATGTCACTCATCGTGTCGATCTCACACAAGTTCGAGCTGTCATGCCTTTTATCGGTCGAGGCGACAGGTTATTAGACCGAGTGAGAGGGATGGGATGGCGCATCGGATTCAAACTCGGACTCATTCGATCTAAACCGTTTAAATGGAAATCGTGATAAGGCGAAACGCAGCTAACCTAAGTCAGCTGCGTTTTGTGTTCGAATCTAATTGTTGTTCGATGTGGTCGAGACGTTCAATCAATACTTGTAACTGCTTCGAGCGTTCACGTTCCATAAAGAGTTGCTCGTCAGCCCGTTTCTCAGAGCGTACGACGACATTACGAATCCACAACATACCGATGATTAGTACGACGATTGGCAAAATCGTGAAGATGAGTCCGAATAATGAAACCATGATGACGTTCATATAGACATTCCTCCCTTTCTACGTCTTCATTATACTTCCAAATACATCCAGATTAAAAGACTGTCATTGGCATTGTATCCTATATGCTCGTTAAACTGAATACAGAGACTTGAAAGGAGTCGATTGAATGGCAATTTATTATACATATCAACATGCAGGTGCGTGGGAAGCCGCTAAGAAGAATGGTTTTTTATTCGGTGACCCGAACTACGGTATGCTTAAAGATGAGGAAGATGCCAATCATCGATCTGCCTACGATTGGTTGGTTGACCAATATGAGAAGCGCACGAAACGATTACTGAATGAGAATGATCCCGTTTGGCTTAGTGATACCCCACCAAATGTAGCGCGTGGAGGTTTTTTAGAGGTTGGGGAGCCGGGTGTCGTATTGACCGTCGAGCTACCTGATGAGGCCGTGTTAGAACTGGAAGCAGGTTACTGGGTGTTTGCCTTAAATCGATGGTTCCTCTCTTTTGAAGACCGTGAGGCAGAGAACGAGGAAGAGCTGTGTACATCGTGGGAGAACATGTTCGACCGTGAATGGTGTGAAGCAATCGTTAAGGAATATCCTGAAACGAATACGAAATATGACTATATCGTCGACCAGATTCATCTTCACCAAGTGCTTGATGTCCAAACGTTCATCGAACAAGGTGTGTCATGATCAAGCCGACCCGACTTGGAGCGGACGAGGCTGGTTACGTCATTAATCAAACATCCATCCATCACGTCCAACCTGAGTTTGAAGTGGTGCTTTTCAAAGCAATCGAATTGGTGAAAGAAGCATTCGATGAACAGCTACACAGCATATATCTATACGGAAGCATCGGTCGCGGGACAGCTGTTGCTGGTGAATCGGATCTAGATTTGACGGTGCTTGTGCATGAGGATGTCGATGCGACGGAATTGATGGAGCAGACGGAGCAATTACTAACGGAACATCGGGAAGTCATCAAAATCGACTACGATATCGGTCGTCTGGATGTGGCACTGGATTCAGCGAACTGTTTTGAATGGGGCTTTTGGCTAAGACATCTCTGTACGTGTGTTTACGGGGAAGATGTTTCGACTCAATTCCCACTCATGAAGCCGGATGCTCGTGTGAGCGAGGAGTTGAACCAGGATTTAGTTTCCACCATTGAAACAGCTAAGTCCAAATTACTTCGTGGACAGATGTCTCATCTAGAGAAGCGCTCCATCGTGAAGCGTGTCATTCGAGGTTGGTATTTGACGATTAACGTAAAGGATGAGAGTTTCGCGACGACTGTAGAAGCGTGCTTAGAGATTCTAAAACTCTATTTCCCGGAAGATCCACGAGTAGAGGAAGGGGAAACACTATTGAGACAAGATGACATCACAAATCAACAGCTTCTAGACTATCTGAATAAAATAGACTGGAATTAACGATGTCTTTCCTCAATCGGGATGTAACCGTTCGGTCGTCTTCGCTTTACGTCCGTCTCAAAGTAGAGTTGGGGCGTGTATAGAGCGCTCATTACGTAAAGGACGATAACAGACTCGACTAAAATCGACCATTGAATGAAATCGAATAAAAATGGAAACCATATAGAGTGTGAAACGAGACATAGCGCCCAAGTCATCCCATTCTCTGTCCGAATAAATCGGTACAGGATGCGCATCAATACGATATAAGGGAAGAAAAGATAATAGAATATATTTTTCAATTGATGTCGTCCTTTCTAGAACAGATCCAATCATCTAACCCAGTATAATCGAGGAGAGACGGACGACAAAGGAGAATTTACAATGAAATCAATCGCCATCATCGGAGCTGGTGTCAGCGGGCTTTATGCCGCACTCCAACTTCAACAAAAAGGATATGACGTCACAGTCTTTGAAGCACGTGAGCGAGTCGGAGGACGCATCTTCACGAAGGATGGCTATGACCTAGGACCGACATGGTATTGGCCGGATACGGAGAAGACGATCTCGGAACTCGTGGATACACTCGGACTCGAGTCTTTCCTTCAACATACGACAGGAGAGATGGTGCTCGAACGCCAGACGACGACTGCGCCGGAACGACATGTGCTGCCGGAGGAAAGCATTGTCCAATCGAAACGTGTAGTCGGTGGGATGACGAGTTTAGTGGAAGCATTATACGCGCATTTGTCCGATGACATCGTACATCTCGGACATCGTCTCACGTCCATCGACCGACAGACAGACCGACTCCAATTGACGTTCCAAAATGGGGCGGTGCATCACACGGATGACGTGATTCTTGCACTTCCTCCACGCCTTGTCGCCAATCTAACAATCGAGCCTGAATTGCCAGCTTCGACACGGAATGCACTCAAAACGACTCCGACTTGGATGGCATCTCAGGCGAAGGCGCTGATTGTATACGAGACACCGTTCTGGCGAGAAGAGGGTCTGTCTGGATTTGGGATGAGTTGGGTCGGTCCACTCCAAGAGATTCATGACGCCTCACCAATGGACGGTCAAGGCGCGCTATTCGGATTCTTCCGTCTGTCACCGGATGAACGTAAAGCGTTGGGAGAAGGGCAAGTGAAGACACGTGTCATTGAGCAACTGGAGAAGTTATACGGTCCGAAAGCGAATGACTTCTTGCGATTTCACTATATGGACTGGTCGACAGAATCTGAGACAGCAACTTCTGACGACCTCATGCCGCTCACGGCATTCCCGGCTTATGGTCCAATCGAGCTCGGAGACCGCCTCCATTTGATCGGTTCGGAGACGGACGCACAGTTCGGGGGTCATATCGAAGGGGCGTTACGTTCTGTCAAGGTGATGCTCCAGAAGTTTTGAAGTGAATCGAAAGTAAAGGAAGGAGGGTTGATCCTTCCTTTTTAATTTGTAAAATAACGGAACTTTTCTCATGCGCATCCCGTATAGTGAAATAAGAGGTGAATGAGATGAACAAGCAAGAACGACTACATACAATCAAACAATCAAATCGGAAGCGACTCCTGCAACGCTTACTCTTAGCGCTTCTGGCAGGTCTTGCGGTTTACTTCCTCATGCGAACGGACGGGAACATTTGGATTGGGTTCACAATCATCGGTGGGGTGTTACTTGCGACGCGTTACTTCTTTTCGAATGAAGCAGAGGCAATCAGTCAATTGTCGGAGCAAGAACAGGTGAAACGTGTCGTGACACTGCAGTATCATCTGGACTTCCTCTTTATCGCATTGCTCGGACTGGTGAATCCGTTGGCCATTCGAATCATGGAGTGGTCTTGGATTCCTACAGTTCTTATCGGTGGGGCATTGCTTTATATCTTTTGGGCTCAAGAGAAGCTCGATCAACAAATTCGCTGGCTCGACCCGGAGCAACCGACACGTCGCGAGATTCGACGATTCTGAAAGGGTGAATGGGATGAATAAACAAGAACGAATCAATACGATTTATCATTATCAACAGCGTTGGCTCCTGCTGCGCTCAATCCTTGCAATACTGATAGGTGGACTTGTCGTACTCGTGCTTCAATCTAATGGAGAGCCGATGTACACCATTCCATTAGCGTTCACACTCACGATTATGCTTTACATCATCGGACGAGAGCGGCGCTTCGTCAGGAAGTTAACGAATGTGGAACAAGCCAAACGGATCATCGATTGGCAGTATGTATCGGAAATGGGGCTACTCGTCTTATTAGCCATCCTCTTTCCATTCATCGTTCTGATCGGTTGGCCGGGATGGTCGCTCTTCGTTGTCTTCTTAAGTGGAGTCATCTTATTGCATTTCTTACAGAAGATGCTCGACAGACAGATTTCCGAGTACGACGCGGAACAACCGATGCGCCGTGAAATCAAACTCGACTTCGTGAAAGATTGAGGTGACAGCGTGGATAAAGCCGAACGATTTCGACAGATTGAGCAGTTTGAGAAGCGCTTCACCCGTCTGAATATCATCGTAAGTGCAGTCATGTTAGGCGTATCGATTTATTTTCTGTTGACATGGAGTCCGTATAGCATTCTCCTACCAGGTGTCGCACTTCTTTATGCGACATGGCTTGAATGAAACAAGATGAAATTACAGCAATCCTTCAACGAATCGACACGCTATCATCGTCTGCTACGAATGAATTTTACTGTTATGTTAATCAGTCTGATGTGGTTCGTGGTTTTGATTGCGATGCATTTCAACGGAATCGATCTCTTACCGTGGATGAGTTAGACGCTCCTCATCGGCGGACCGTGTTTCATATTGATTCCACGTTGGATTGACCGAAAGCAGTCCGCGCTTGATGAGCACCACGTCACATCAGGCGAATGGACCCGGGCAAACCGTGAGCGTTTGAAACATACGTTAGATGATATTTCAAGGAAAGGTCGTAAAGAGTCATGACGAAACAAGAACGAATTCAATATATCGGCACATATCGCCAATTGCATCAAAATAAGAGCATCTGGCTTACAGCGGCCCTTATTGTCTATAACAGTTTCGTGCTCGGTTTTGACACATGGTGGATATGGGGAATCGGGTCGACGCTAGCAGCGACTGGACTCATGTATCTAACACGTCAAGAAAGTAAACAGTTGCAAACCATGACGTCCGGAAAAGCCCAGTCGCTCACGAAGCGTTTGTATCGCCTCTATTCTTACTGGATTGGAGCAATCACAGGAATGGTCCTTCTCAGTCGCCTTGAGGTTTCATCAATCGGTCTAGGCTTCATTGTCCTGGGCATCATTGGTCTAGGTATCGTCCTGTTAGCATGGACTCACTATCAGACCGTCCGGCAATTACGACAAGCCGACCCGGACCAACCGACACGGGATGAGGTGACGAAGCACTATCGATCTTACGAAGGGAGTACATATGCTGACGAAAGAAAAGCGAATTGAACAGTTGCTCAAACAAGATGACAGTCATTGGCGTTGGCGGTGGGGCGTCGCCATCGCGACCGTCGTGATGACATTCCTCATCGCTGCGCAGTACAGACTGTACGCTCCGCTCATCGTGTTCATCAGTTTTTTTCCATATCTCTGTCTCGAGTGGCGGAAGACAAAACTGCTTCTTACCTTTAACGAGGATGCGCGTTATCAACGTCTGGTGTATACAGACTTTGGAATCCAGTGGCTCTGCTTCGTCTCGACCATCTGCCTACTAGCCGCCTATTATGCTGATTCGTTGTCGCCCGTCGTTGCCATTGCCGTGTTATTCGGGATCGGTGGGCTGTCGATTTTGGCACCATACATCATCAATCAAAAGCTTCACAAGTTCGATGTGCATCACGTACTTGGGAAAGAATTGCGTGAAGCACGCGATCAGCGTTTCCATGAGTCTAAAACGAACACCTGAAAAGGGTTCGTTTTTTTATTTGAGGACATCGGTCCTTTTCTTCTTGGGTGCCGAGGCGTAAGCTGACAATGTATAGAGAACTAGTAGAAGAATCGAGGAAGACAGTCATGTTAGCTATTTTGATTGGATTGACGATTGGGATTTTGCTACCGATGCAGACGAGTGTGAACTCACGCTTGCGCCAAGTGGTCGGCTCCCCGTTCGTCGCATCGTTTTTATCGTTTACTGTCGGGACCATCTTTTTATCTCTGTTACTCCTCTTGACCGGTCAGTCATTCGGGTTTGATAGCTCGGTGATTCAGGAAGGTCCAGGTTGGATGTGGATTGGTGGACTGTTAGGTGTTTTATTTTTAACGGGGAATATCTTGTTGTTCCCGAGGCTCGGAAGTGTCCAGACGGTCATCATGCCGATTTTCGGACAGATTTTGATGGGCTTGTTGATTGACCATTTTGGTTGGTTCAACTCCGTTGAGCATCCCATCACAGCGTTACGCTTGTTCGGGGTCGTGCTCGTCTTACTTGGCGTCATCGGAACGGTCGCCTTATCCGACTGGCTCAACCGCCGAAGAGGCAAGCTGGTCGTCTCCATGGAAACGGACACGGGGAACCTGAATCTTTGGCGACTATTCGGGATTTTCACAGGAATGATGAGTGCCACACAAACGGCCATTAACGGCTATTTGGGTACGGTGCTCGAATCGGCACTGAAAGGAGCATTGGTCTCTTTCATTGTCGGGACGATGGCGCTCTTACTCATTTTACTCGTCTCGCGTCAACCGGTTCCGCTCGGACGATTGAAAGGTCATCCATGGTGGATCTGGCTCGGTGGGATCATTGGGGCGCTCTTCATCGGAGGAAACGTCCTTATCGTTCCGATTGTCGGGACGGGGATTGCTGTCATCATCGTCATTGTCGGACTGTTATGTGGAAGTTTACTGATCGACCGTTTCGGTTGGTTCGGAGCGAAGAAGAACCCGGTCACTGGTGTGCAAATCATCAGTCTGATCGTCATGGTGCTTGGGATTGTATTGATTCGTCTATCTTAAGGGGGGAGAACGATGCGAGGAGTGTTGTTTGCAATCAGCGGAGGCTTCTTTTTGACGTTACAAAGTGTGGCGAATGCGCGAATCAGTTCGCAGATTGGAACGTGGCAAGCGGCGACGTTGACACAGTTCACAGGATTCATCGTCGCGCTCCTCGTCATGTTGGCGTTACGCGACCGCACGTATATCGAGATGCGTCACGTGAACCCGCTCTACTTATCAGGTGGGGCGTTTGCAGCGATCATCTTGTTCAGTAATATGACGGCCGTCCACGAGCTCGGAGTCACGCTCACGATTTCCTTGTTTCTCATCGCGCAGTTGGCGCTCGCGCTCGTCATTGACTGGCGTGGATGGTTCGGGATGGTGCGTCGGAACTTGAACGGGATGCAGTTGTTCGGGGTGTTCATGATGATCGCGGGGGTCTTTTTATTAAAATGGTAGGGGGAAACGTATATGGTTGAGGCGTATGTGAAGCAATTTGAATTAGACGTTTTGCCCGTCGCTGCGCAACAAGAATTGAAGCTTGTCCGATACGAGCCGGGAGACGTCATTTGTACGCAAGCCGATGAAGCGGAGCATCTCCGTTTCTTAGTGAAAGGGAAGATTCGCGTCTCCCATACTTCCGCTGCCGGTAAGCGTCTCGTCCTTTCTTTCAAATATCCACTCGATTTGATTGGGGACATCGAATATATTCAACGGACCCCTTATTTGAATACGGTTGAAGCTGTCACAGAAGTTGAGATGCTCGTCATCCGATTCGAGGATTTAGTACGTCACGCGCACGAAGAAGTCGCCTGGTTACATTATTTATTGGAAGAAATCACGCGAAAGTTCAAACGGAAGTCGCAATCCCTCAGCTTCAATTTGTTCTATCCCGTTGAGGTTCGCTTAGCGAGTTATTTATTGTCGATGACGCCAGATGACCAAACGCTAGGTTCGACGGTCGACCAATTGACGGATATCGCTGATTTGATTGGGACGAGTTATCGTCATGTGAACCGGACGCTTCGGCGTTTCGTCGGAGCCGATTTAATCGAGCGCAATCGACGGATGATTACCATTATCGACCGGGAAGGGTTGTTGGAGATTGTCGGGGAGAGTATTTATGAATAGGAGGGGAGAACCATGGCGATTGGGATGATGCTTGCTGTCATCGGCGGAATGCTCGTCTGTGTGCAAAACACGTTTAACGCCAACGTCAAGAAACGTGTCGGGGCGTGGGCGACGACGACACTCGTCCTTGGACTCGGATTTTTAGCATCGCTCCTGATCGGTCTATTCCAAGAAGGAAGTGCCTTGTTCCGAGTAGAGGAGATGGAGACATGGTACTGGTTCAGCGGAATCCTCGGCGTCGGGGTTGTCATGAGTGTGACGCAAAGTGTCGAGCGGCTCGGACCAAGTTATGCCATCTCGATCATCATGGTGTCTCAAATCTTGTTCGCGCTCCTCTGGGATACGTTAGGATGGTTCGGTTTGACGGCCGTCCCGTTCACATGGAAGACGGTCGTCGGGATTGTGTTGATCGTCGGAGGGGTGCTCGTGTTTCAGTTGAGTGGGAAGACACCCATCACATCAGCGAAAGTTTCGAAAGCCGGATAACGAAAAGCACCTGATCCACATCAGGTGCTTTTTCCTTTTTAATGGAAAATCCTCGAAAGTTTGTTTATAGATTGTTAAGATAAACATACCGAATAAATTGGATGTTTTTTACTTTTGGAGGGGTGCTGGATGGTGCGTGAAGAACGAATGGAGTATTTGTACGACAAATCATGGACTAAAAAGGGTCCGCTCTTTGTGATGATCATTGGTGTAGTGACAGCGATTTGGTTATTGTTCAATGATTCAAGAATGAGCCTGTCCTTGTTCATCATTTGTGCGGCAGTGTTTATGCCACTTCTGGTTGCGACGTGGCACAAACTTCAGTTGTTTTTAGAATTCAATGACTCATCTACATACCGCAGATTCATCTACTTAAAAGGCACGATACAGTTCGTTCTCTTGACTGGTGTTATGTTTCTCTTGGCCCTATATTCACTAAAGTATGTAGCTTTAGATACTCTAGGCCTCGGATGTGCGCTTCTCGTCGCGAGTTGCCTACTTCTTGAGTCATGGTTGGATTGGAAGATTCTAAAGATTGATGACGAGCACGTGGTCGAGAGTTTATTGGGACTGATGAGTCGGAAGAAACAAAAAAGGAGGAAGGTGAATGGATAAACAACAACGTCTCCCCAAAATGGTCGAACAGGATCTCGACGCGCGAGGGGTCAGCGCGATATTTGGCATCATCGGCCTATTTTTATTTCTAGTCGTTTCAGTCATAAAAGGTGTCACGGTGACGACGGTTGCCTTCTCTTTTCTCGTGACCCAACTGCCGATGCTCTATCAAGCATGGCGACGGATGGAGCTGTTACGTACATTCAACGAAGACGAGGAGTACCAACGCCTTGTCCGCCGAGAATTTCTAATCATCGTTGCCATGTTTGGGTCACTTGGTGTATTTACTTTCCTCACGTGGTTCGTATTCGGTTCGATGCAGGAACTACTCGGTGTCGTATTGATTGGCATCATCCCGCTTCTCATCTTGTACATGACGATGGACCGTAAATTACGTGAAGCGGATCCTGAGCATGTGACCAATCGAGAGTTACGACGCGCACGTCGTGAACAATAAAAATCAGCTCTGACGTGTGTCAGAGCTGATTTTCTTATGAGAACATGGAGATGAGAAAACCGCAGACGACCATGCCGATTGTATAGAATGTGAACCGGTGTCGTTCCCAAAACGAGTCATTCATCGTGTCACCGCCACATCATCAAGTGGTGTGTCGACCATCCGAACGAACGCTTCATCCGGGTCGGTCGTTCCAGATTCTTTGAGCCAGTCCTGGAAGTCCCCTTCATACAAAATACGTCCGCCGTGCAGGAAGATGACGTGGGCATCAAGTTGAGCTAAGTCATGCAACTGATGTGTCGAGATGAGGCATGTTTTACCGTCATCGACGAGTCGCTGCAGGCGACGCATAATTTGAATGCGTGATGCCGGGTCGACCCCGCTCGTCGGTTCGTCAAATAAATAGAAGGAACGCTTGATGGAAGACAAAAGTGTCACGAAGAGCCATTTCTTCTCCCCGACCGACATCTTTCCGATTTTCATCGTCCATAGATGTTCGAACAGTTCTTGTTCTCGGGACGTCGAGAGATTATTTACATAAGACTCGAGTTTCTTAAAGTCGGGGCGCTTTGACAGGCGTCCGATGAAATAGGCGAAGTCTTTTCCTGTTAACTCATGGTGGTTATACATGAGTTGTGTCAAATACAACATGTCCGTTGTTGGGACGAGGTCGAGTGACGCTTTGTCAACGGGAAGGGTACCCGTCATACAATCAAACAGTGTCGTCTTCCCGGCACCGTTTTGTCCGATTAACACGTTCAGCTTATTTGGTTGCAGGGTGAACGAGACACCGTCGAGTACAGGACGTGTCGCTTTTGGATAAAGATACGTGAGTTGGTGTACGTGCATAAGAACCTCCTAGCGTGTGATGAGTGAGACGAGACTGAAGCGTTTCAACGCAATCGCACCGATGATGAAGTAACCGAGCACGGCAAGGAATGTCGCCCATACTCCGAACGAGAGATCGACTTGAGTCGTCAGGTGCAGCAACCCGAGCGCGAATTCATGGAGCGCGTAGAACGGGTTGACGAAGCTGAACCATTGATCAGGTGACTTGATTGCCAATAAAAAGAGTGGGAACATCAGAATGTTCGCGAACGTTCCGAGACTCGATACTTTCACTGGAAGCGTCGTGATGGCGACACTGGCAACCGCGAACGGAATACTGCCGATCAATACGAGTAGAGACGTTGCAATCAACTTGAACGAAAAGAACCCGTGTACGAGCGTAACGACCGTTGTGAATAAAAGTAGGCTGATCGAGGCGAATAGAAGTTGCGCCAAGATGACGGCGATGACGTATGTCAGCTTGTTGCCTGAGATCATCACGTACGTTTTCATCAGTCCGTATTCTCGCATGCGGGCGAGTTCGATGCCGACACCGTTCACATATGTAGCAAGAATGATATACACCCAGAAATAAGAGAGTCCTGGGTAGTATTCCGCTGCCGTTGCTTGACGAATATCTGAAAATGATTGTGTCAGAGCAATGACAAGTGGAATCCCGAGTGTCCAGAAAAATGGAACTTTATCTGTGACGACAACTTTGGCATACATAAAGAAATAACTTGTGATTTGATGCATGACTTTCCTCCGATTGTGCGTGTAGTTGTTTGTATCGTAGCACAATATACGGAAGTTTATTGGGAAAAGTTTCAAAAAATAATCCCTCACAGCGAGTGAGGGATGAAAGAACATCATTTTACTTTGTCGCGTTTTGCAATCTTGTCGCTCACTTGCTGACCGCTCAGCGTCACCATCGGCATACCACCGCCCGGGTTGACGGTTCCCCCGACGAAGTAGAGGTTGTGGTAGAGCTCGCTCTGCTTCTTATGCTTGAAGCCACCGTTCCGATTCTTGTCGGCGACCGTTCCATAAATGGCGCCTCGGTCCGAACCATACGTCCGCTCGATATCATGAGGCGTCCATACGTCACGCGTCACCGTATGTTCACGCAGACCATCGAGACCCATGCGTTCTAGCTTATCGAGTACACGCTCTTCAAAAGCGGCGTACTCTTCTTCGGTGAACGGATTGTCTTGGATATACGGGATGTGTGGCAAGATTTTAATGTTCTCATGTCCCGGTGGCGCTTGAGTCGCATCGGTTTTGTTGACGTTGACGAGGTAAATCGTTGGGTCGTCTGGAAGTTCGTGTTTCTCGAAGATTTTGTCCATCTGCTCATGCAAGTTTTCGGAGAAGAAGAAGTTATGGTGTGCGAGCTGAGGGTAGGCTTTCTTCACGCCGAGATGGAGGACGAATCCAGAGCTAGCAGGTTCGTATTTATCGACGAGCTTGTCGACGTACTGTTCGTCCGCGTCGACCATTTTCTGATAGAACGGGATGACTTCCATGTTCGAAACGAAATAATCGGCCGAACGGAGACGTCCATCCTCAAGTTCGATCGCTGTAATCTTTTCATTCACCGTATGGGCACGGACGACGCCCTGACCGGTATGTAGCTTCACACCGATTTCTTCGGCGAGCTTCGTCAATCCTTCTGCGAGCTTGTGGGTCCCACCTTCGACGTACCAACAGCCTTGGGCGTACTGCATGTAAATCATCATGTTTAAGACGGCTGGTGCGTTATATGGAGACGACCCGACATATTTGACGTAATACGACAGCATGTCCCGAAGATGCGGATTACTGATGCGCTTCTTGATGGCGCTATACATGGTCGACGTCAAATCGAACCCAAAGAGCGTTGGGAAGATCCCCGTCTTCATGACAGCTTCTAAAGGTGACTCAAACCCTTCAGCCAAGTAGCCCTTCTCGGTCGTCTTATAAATGCGGGCTGCGTAATTCAACAGTTCACGATATTCTTGCATGTCTTTTCGAGAGAGGGAAGGATTTGCGCGTTGCATCTGTTCGAGGTCATGATAGAGGTCGAGCACGGTCTCGTCCGGGAAGAACGAGCGCCATTCGAGCTCAAGCCGCTGGATGGAAACATAGTCCTCCATCCGTTTGCCGCTTCCGCGGAACAGTTTGTCGAAGATATGGGGCATCGTTAAAATCGAGGGTCCGAGGTCGAAGCCGAATCCGTCTTGTTTGAGACGGTTCACTTTCCCTCCGATGTGGTCGTTCTTTTCGTAGAGTGAGACGTCGTATCCCTTTTGAGCGAGCGAGATGGCCGCTGACAATCCACCGAGCCCTCCGCCGATGACGATGACCGACTTATCCACTGATTGCATATATTCGCCGCCTTTCCGAAGTATTATTTTCAAAAAACAGAATGATTGCTACCTCTTCTATTCCCGTTTCCAAATGAATCGAACATGCTTTTACGGATTTGCCACATCCACAAAGATGTCATCCCTAAATCGGGAAAAGTTTTGTATAGTAAGGGAACAGAGACTGAACGAAAGTAGGAATCTAAGATGATCGTAAAAACAATCACGCTTCACTTTGCGAACGGGGATGAAATCACCATCCCGTTTGATGATATCGAATCGTGTCGGATGCATGATATTCAAGACGGGATGCGTGTTGCGGCGGATGGACAATTGATCAAAGAAAAAGTGATGCATGGACTCGACCTCGTATTAAAGGATTCAGCAAACCAACTGGAATGGGATGGTCCAGGCAGACCGTTTGACCGTATCCTAGGTATGTCGGATTTACAACATCTCGCCTTCGAGTTTGAAGGGATGCGAGGAAAGTCATACCGCATTGCCTGGCATGATTTAGAGGCAGTACAGAACGCATACCAGACGACAACTGAAGCAAATGGGAACTTACACGTGCACGTTCGAGTTTCATAAGTGGACGCCTCTCGTTTATCGCGAGAGGCGTTTATAATTTGTTTACAACTTGTGTTTATCCTTAACGTATCAACAATAAGGAGGAACACAGGATGAACAAAAAAGTGAAATGGGGCATGGGGATCGGAGTGCTCGCCCTTACATTAGGAGCTGGAGTCTTCTTGATGCCGGATACAACTGAATATAAAACGGAAGCCGTCACAGTGGAGACGATTGAAAATCGTTACACGTTTGCGGGACAAGTCACGACAGTCGGAGAAGAATCGACAGGGCGTTTGATGGTAGACGAGCGAGATATCGGAAAAGTGAATGAGGGAGATGACTTGACGATTTATGTGACAGCGCTCGATGCAGAGGTCGAAGGGACAATCGATGTTATCTCAGAGGAGGCAGAACCGATGACAACACCTGGCGCATCCGCTCGCTATGCGATGACCGTGACCCTCCCTGAGACGGACAATTTACGGAATGGGATGACGTTAGAAGGAAGTTTAGTCGTCGAGCGCGCGGAAGATGCAGAGACGTTGTCGCTCGACAGCATCACGTTTGAGGATGAAGATGCATACGTATATGTGCAAGGAGACGAAGGCCCGGTGAAACAACAGGTTGAACTCGGATTGACAGATGGGAGCCGAGTCGAAATCAAAGATGGATTAGACGAGACCGAAGTACTCTTACTCGATGAAGCGACGAGTGGCGGATTGATGCCTCCACGAATCGGAGGTGGGCAATGATGACGACGCTCATCTCGGTCGAACAATTGACCAAATCGTATGGGGAGGGTGACAATCAGCAGACCGTATTACGAGGAATCGATTTAGAAGTGAAAGAAGGAGAGTTCGTCGCCATTTTGGGGCCATCTGGCTCTGGGAAGTCGACACTCATGAACATCCTTGGTTGTCTCGATGGTTATTCGAGCGGTCGTTACCGGTTTGGGAACAAGGATGTGATCGGATTGTCCGAAACGGAGCTCTCTCTTTTTCGGAACGAACGCATCGGGTTTATCTTTCAGCAATTCAATCTACTCCCTCGGTTGAGCGCTCGAGAGAACGTGGAGCTACCGCTCATTTATCAACGATCTTCCAAAACGGAAAGACAGGAACGAACTCGACAGATGTTAACACGTGTCGGATTAGGTGATAAGTTAGATCACCTTCCGAATCAGTTGTCAGGTGGTCAGCAGCAACGTGTCGCCATCGCTCGGGCGCTCGTGACGAATCCATCGCTTCTTCTCGCGGACGAGCCGACGGGTGCGTTAGATCAAACGAACGGTCGTCAAATCATGGCGCTCTTTCACGAGCTACATGCGGAGGGAAAGACGATCATTATGATTACCCATGACATCGATATCGCCAAAGAAGCGACTCGTATCGTACATGTGCGTGACGGGAAGATTGAAAAGGAGGAACGGGTGCGATGATTCGAGAAAATATACGCATGGCTTGGTTGACGGTCATCAGTCACAAGATGCGCTCCTTCTTGACGATTTTAGGGATTGTCATCGGGACGGCTTCGATTATTGCCTTGATGACGATCATTTCCGGTGTGACCGATTCCATCAACGATGAAGTCGCGACGTTTGGAGCCGACCGCATGACCATTCAGATTAGAGAAGATGGGAAGTCTGGTGTCAGTATGGCGGACATGGACCGACTCGAAACCATTGAAGGGGTCGCCTCACTCTCTCCGACGCTGAGTCAAATGACCGATGTATATGTAGCGGGGCAGACGGAACAACAAACCATTCTTGGAAAAAGTGAAGCGTACTTCAAAGATGATTCGCTCGTCGCAACCGGACGCGGATTGACGCCACTCGACGTCGACCAACAGACACGTGTCGCTTTGCTCGGAGAAACGATTGCGAAAGAGGCATTTCCGACCTCCTCTCCTCTCGGGGAAGAGATTTCCGTTGGTGGGATTCGTTACACCGTCGTTGGAACGCTTGCGCCATCATCGGAATTTTCCATGTCAACAGACGAGGCGATTGTCATCCCTGTGACGACTGCACTAACACAGTTTCATCAAGGGACGATTGCCACGTTTGATTTATCTACCGAACCGGGTGCATCAGCTGTCGTACAGGATGAAGTGACACAACAGCTGACGATCGCATTCAATGGGCGTGACGCCTTCACGGTAACGAGCTTTGAGGATGCACTCGCTTCCATCGATCAAATCAATGCGCTTCTCAGTATGCTCCTCGTCGGCATCGCTTCGATTTCTTTACTCGTCGGAGGAATCGGAATCATGAACATGATGCTCGTTTCAGTGACCGAACGAACAAGCGAGATCGGACTGCGTAAAGCACTCGGCGCGACGCCTGGTAAGATTCGACAACAGTTCTTGTTTGAGTCCGTCCTGCTTTCGATGCTTGGAGGGCTCGTCGGTGTCTTGATTGGCGGACTTCTCGCCTTCGGACTGACGCTCGTCATGGGCGTACCGTTTACACTGGCAAGTTCAACCGTCGGATTGGCACTCGGTTTCTCTGTCGTAATCGGGGTCGTGTTCGGATACATTCCAGCTCGGAAAGCCTCAAACTTGCAACCGATTGAAGCGTTGCGAAACGTATAAGCCATTAGAAAGAAGGGAAGCAACATGGTCACCATTTTACTCGCAGAAGATGATGAGGCGCTCGGCGGTTTGTTAGTCGATTATTTGACGGTGGCCGGCTATCGCGTCCTTCATGCAAAAGATGGAGAAGAAGCACTCGATTGGCTCGACCGTGAGCCAGTCGATTTGCTCATTACCGATGTGATGATGCCACGATTAGACGGACGTGAACTGACGGGACAATTACGTGACGCCGGATATACGCTCCCGGTGCTCATGCTGACGGTCCTCGATGCGATGAATGACAAAAAGAGAGGGTTTCATGCCGGAGCGGATGACTATGTCGTCAAACCGATTGATCTCGAAGAACTCGAGTTACGAATTGAGGCATTGTTACGTCGGGCCCGTATTCATCATAGTCATCAGATTCAGCTGAGCGACTGTGTACTCGATGAGACGACGATGACCGTACAAACACCGACCGAGACAATCGAAATTCCACGTAAAGAGTTTGAACTTCTCTATTTTTTAGCGACTCATCTCAATCAAGTCTTCACCCGGCAACAATTGTTAGACCGGATTTGGGGATACGAAACAGAGAGTGAGACGAGAACGATTGATGTGCATATCAATCGTCTACGTGCCCGTCTCAAGTCAGTTCAAGCATTTCAAATCAGTACGGTGTGGGGTCTTGGTTACCGATTGGAGCTGAACGAATGAAACGATTCATCAGTACCATTTATGGACGATTCTTAATGATTTTCTTTGGACTCTTGTTGATTCCGATCCTCTTGACCTTCACGATTTTCTTGACCTTTCAGTTCAACACACTGAAGACGCAGGTCGAAGAGATGTTGGTAGAGAGGGCTGGCAGTATACAAAAAGCTTCACAAGAATACAACCTTGCATCTGAAGCGGTCTTAGACCTTTTTGATGATACGACACTAAATGTACAGTCGATACGCTATGATCGCACGGAGTGGAGTGTTGAGGAGCGCGCAAAATTAGAACGAGGCGAGACCATCTCACAGACGGACCGTCTTCCACAAGTCGCTTTTTTACTCGACGAGACCGTTGTCACGTTGTCTTCAAACGCAGAAGAGAATCCGATTTCGATTTTCCGTGACGTGTCGTTACAAACCTTGTTCCTGACAGCACTCATTTCAAGTGGCCTCATTCTGTTCGCCGTTCGCCTGATGACGCGACGGATCGACCGTGTCACGGATGCCGTCAATCGTGTGACCACGGGAGACTTATCCGTACGAATCCATGATGACGCGACAGATGAGATTGGAACACTTGCGAAACAGTTCAACAAAATGACCGAGACGCTTGAGACGAATGAAACGAAAAATGAGGAATTGGCATCCGTCATGGCACATGAATTCAAGACACCTGTCGCTTCGATTTTGGGGTATGCCACGTTATTAAAAAGAGACGGAACTTCTGAAAAGCAAATCGAGTATGCCATGAAAATTGAGCGTGAAGGGAAGCGACTATCGCGTTTGTCACAAGACGTGCTCCGTCTAGCGAAATTGGACCACACGATTGTCGGTCTACATGCGACAGAACTGTCTCTCAGTGAGCAGGTCCGGGAGGCCATCTTATCCTTAGACTCAGAGATGACGCGCAAACGAATGAACCTAGATTTGACTATGGACGAAGTCGTGATGAAGGGGGATGCTTCCCTTCTACAGCAGGTTTGGACGAATCTCCTAAAAAATGCGGTCGAATATGCATATGAAGAAAGTACGCTTCATCTTTTGATGAAAGAGGATGCGACGCAGATTACGTGTGAGATTCGAGACGAAGGAGAGGGCATGTCACCGGACCAAGTGGACCGGGCGTTTGAACGATTTTATCAGGCCGACACATCTCGTCATCGCAACGGTTCAGGACTAGGGCTCGCTATCGCCCGTCAAATTGTACAGTTACATTGCGGGGAGATTACATTACTGAGTGAGAAACAGATTGGGACAACGGCAAGAGTCGTCTTTCCAAAGGAGGACAGGTAAAACACCTGTCCTTATTTTTGTAGATTCAACCCGCCGGCAACGAGCGGTCCTTCATAGGTGATTGTATAGATGATGCGGGCGATGTCTTCCGCGGTTTCTTCCGAAGATGGATTGTTCAGCCATTCGTAGATGACCCCCATGTGAGCTGATGAGAGATAGGCGACGAGATATGGAGGCGGGACCATCATCTTATCCGGATCAAACAAGGTTACTGGAGAGCGCTGAAACAAGGCAGCTTGCATAAATTTTCGAAGTTTTGCCTGGAACGTCGGGTCTCCGTTCGGTCCGAGGAGCGGTTTCATGATGATTTGATTGTCTTCGATGAAGCGAATAAACGGGACAAGGTAATGATACGAGTTGTCGGTCCGTTCGTCTCCGAAGATGTGTGGCAAGTGATAAATCAATTTCTGTTCGGCTTCCTCAAAAATTTCATCGACGCATTTCTCCATCAACTCGAACTTATCCACATAATGGCTATAAAATGTACCCCGATTGATGCCGGCCCGTTCGGTCAACTGCTTGACGGTGACGGCTTCAAATCCCTGTTCTTCAATGAGGCTGAAGAAGGCATCTTTGATCAACTTCTTCGTCCGGATGACGCGTAAATCGGTTTGTTCCATATTATTTCTCCTTTTCTTCAACACATGAAGTCCATCTGTCGGAAAACCAACACGATGACCGATATTGACGATTGTTGCTACCGTGAACGAGGTCTATACTGAACGTATAAACCAACACGGTGTCGATTATCTTGAGTATACACGATGAGGCGCCGAAAAGGAGTGATAAGCATGAACATTCAATTGCAACACGTCGACAAGTCGTTCGGTGACCAGCTCGCCATCGACAACATCGACTTCACGATTCCGTCCGGTGAGATTTGCTGTTTGCTCGGACCATCTGGATCGGGGAAGACGACGCTCATCCGACTCATGATCGGCGCACTCACACCAGACAAAGGAAGTGTCCATATCGGCGAAACGAAGATGCCGGACATGGGCATGCTCCGACAAATCGGATTTATGCCGCAAAACGATGGGTTGTACGAAGACTTGTCGGCCGAGGCGAACCTCGCTTTCTTCGGTTCAATTTATAAGTTAGGAAAAAAGGCACTCCAAGATCGCATCACAGAAGTACTCGATCTTGTCGATTTGGCGAACGATCGGCATAAACTAGTCCGTAATTTTTCAGGCGGGATGAAAAAACGTCTGTCGCTAGCCATTGCTATCTTGCATAAGCCAGACGTGTTGTTCCTCGATGAACCGACAGTCGGAATTGACCCGATCTTACGTCGTCAAATTTGGGATCAGTTTCAAGTGATTCGGAGAGAAGGTACGACCATCATCGTCTCGACACACGTCATGGATGAAGTGCTCGAGTGCGACCGTGCCGCGCTCGTTTACAATGGACGGTTGATTGCCTATGACCATGTACAGGACTTGCTCGATCAGACCGAGAATGGTCGCGTGGAAGAATTGTTCTTGATTGCTGGAAAAGAGGAGGTGGGTGATCATGCGTAACTTAGCGAAACGTGTCATCTTCCAAACGTTAAATGATAAACGAAGTGTGGCCTTGATTTTGATTGCACCGCTTCTCATTTTAACGCTCGTCTATTTCTTGCTCGGTGACTCGGGTTACGTGCCGACTGTCGTCCTTGATGACAACGCACCAGAACAGCTCGTCAATGCGTTTGAAGATGAGACGCTCGAGGTGGAACAAGCAACGTTCGATGATCCGAAAGCATACATCGAAGACAATGAACATGTCGATGCTGTCTTTGAAATGGATCAAGAAGGGACGACCATCACGTTACGTGAACCATCGACGAAGTCGTCGAAGGCGGTTGGTGAGATTCAAGATGCGTTGACGACGCTCAACCCCGCAGCCGAGATTGATACGTTATTTGTCTATGGGGAAGAAGACCAGTCGACGTTCGATTCGTTCGGATTCGTATTCCTATCTCTCTTCTCGTTCTTCTTCGTGTTCATCTTATCTGCGATGGCGCTCGTCAAAGAACGCAGTGGCGGTACGCTCGAACGGCTTTTGATGACTCCAATCAAGCGAGGGCAAGTCATTTTAGGATATACGCTCGGATACGGGACGTTTGCGGTCGTTCAGTCAATTTTCATCGTACTCTATTCGATTTATGTGCTCGGTTTGTCTTCTCTTGGGAATATGGCGTGGGTCATGTTGACGATGCTACTCATGGCGGGTACGGCGGTGCTCTTCGGAGCGACCATTTCGGTGTTTGCCCGATCGGAACTTCAAGTCGTACAAATGATTCCGTTTACTATCATCCCGCAAGTATTCTTCTCGGGACTCATCCCACTTGACTTGATCCCGTACGGCCTCGGAAACTTGAGTTACGTCATGCCAATCTTTTACGGAGCGACAGCAATCAAGGAAGTGATGGTCTACGGAAGTGGCTTCTCAGGCATTTGGGTGTATTTACTCGGTTTGATTCTCTATGCAGGTATCTTGTATCTCTTAAATATGCGGGCACTCGGAAAATACAGAGGACATTGAGTTAAAACGACAACACCCAATCTTGAAACTGTTGAAACGCCGGGATTTGATTGGTCAGTCCGATGACGAGAAACCAAGCACTCGTATAGAGGAAAGCTGAAATCGTTGTGTATAACGCATACGTTCGAAGTTTGAGCGACGTGAACCCGGCGATGTAATGGAGCGGGTGCCGAAGACCAGGGATAAAATAAGAAATCATAATGGTGCGTGCTCCATACTTTTGATAGAATGCCTCAGCTCTCTTGAGATAACGAGATTCTCGTTGTCGCATTGGTAAAATGTGATGAAGTCCTTTCCCGATTAAATAAAACCAGCCGAACGTGAGCGTGAAAAGGATCCAAGTGGAAACAAATAAAAGCCAACCTGGGACGAAGGCATCTGCGACCGTCAGATGCGTGATCATTAAGACGTCGTCAGATAATGGGGTAAACATGATGCCGATGGCAAGCATGCCATAATGTATGATCATTTCCATAACGTTTCACTCCTTACCTTGTCTAGTATTCACTCGCAAGCGTAAGGAGTTTTTAGTATTCTCTTAAGAAATCTTAAGAAGTTCGTCAGAATGTGTTGCGATTCAATCGATACACTCAAGCTATCAACAAAGAAAGAAGTGGAATCGAGATGATACAATCATGGCTTAACAAATATATGAACGACCTTGAAGAAGCTAAGATGATTTCTCCGGAATCAACCTATTTAGCTGAGGGAATGACACAGAAAAAAGTATTGAGCGAAGCGCATATAATTTTTGAAATCAGACCTGGGATAATCGGTTGTACCGAAGAAATTCTTCGGAAAATGCGAAAAGATGCTACGCTCATATTGATTGAATCTGACATCGATTTGGTTCAAAATTTAAAAACACGATATGGAAGAGATTGTCGAATCATCATTGTCGAAGCAGATGTTCTCGACTTGCAGAACATATTACGAGCATTAAATATCGAGGAAGTAGATGTCATCTTTTCTGGGCTGCCATTTTCAAGATTCAATGCTGAACAAACAGAAACCATCTTACGAGATGCAACAGCGGTTCTCTCAAAAACAGGCTGGTTTGTTACGTTTCAATATACGAAAATTCGGTACGATCATTTTCAACAAATCTTTAGTTGTGTAGGGGTGGAACGAGAATACCGCAATGTACCACCCGCATATTTATTTCATTGCGCCATGTGAGGAGGAAGGACATGCGTTCACAGCCAGTCATTTGTATTGCTGACGACGATGAGGCGATTCGAGAATTACTTGCCATCTATTTAAAAAATGAAGGATATGTACTTCGATTTGCCAAAAATGGACAAGAAGTCATTGACCTTGCTTCAACAGAAACAATTGATTTACTCATTCTCGATTTGATGATGCCGGTTATGGGTGGAATCGAGGCTTGTATTGAAATTCGAAAGACACAGTTTATGCCGATTTTGATGCTGACCGCAAAAACGAGCGACATGGATTTGATGCAAGGGATTTCTGTTGGAGCGGACGACTATATCAAAAAGCCGTTCAATCCACTTGAAGTGACGCTTCGTGTCAAGTCGTTACTCAGAAGGTATCGTGATTATGGGGCGGACCGAACTGAGGCACAGACCACGCTCACTCATGAAGAGATTACACTCGACCTTCAGACGCGACAGTGTCAAAAAGGCGAGACTTTGGTTAGACTCACACCGAAAGAGTTTGATATTCTCGCTTATTTTATGAGGCATCCAAATCAAGTCCTAACCGTCGAACAGATTTACGAGGCGGTGTGGGGTGAGGCGGCATTTGAGGTCGACAATACGGTGATGGTTCACATCACAAAAATTCGTGAGAAGTTAGAAGACACACCACGAAAACCAACCATTATCAAGACGGTGTGGGGCGTGGGGTATCGATTATGAAACAGAGGCAATGGGATCGCTTGCTTGTGAAGTTAATCGGTATTATTTTAATTAATGCGTTGATTGCGACGATTGCTTTTTTAATCATGGGCTATTCGATTAGTCTATATTACATTGAAAACGAAATCACACCAGATCCGCTAACAGCTAATTTAGTATTTTTAGGGGTAACATTCATTGTCATACTACTTTTTATCATTGGATTTTCAATCATGATGCGGAAAACACTTCGTAAAATCACGTATCTATCGAGTGAGATTGAACAGATTGCAAACGGAGACCTCGGTCGTACGGTCAAGGTGGAAGGACGAGATGAGCTTGCTTCACTCGGAGAGAGTGTAAATCAGATGTCGAAGCAGCTACGTGAATTGTTTGAGAAGGAACGGGCGCACGAAGAAGAGCGGAACCAACTGTTTTCCAACCTGTCACACGATTTGCGTACTCCGCTCACGAGCATTAAAGGCTATACCCAACTACTTCAAATGAACCGCGAACTGACAGTTGAAGAGAACAATCATTTTCGTATCTTAAATGAAAAGACGGACCAACTTGAACATCTGCTAGATCAGTTGATGGACGTGAACCGACTCTATGCCCCAAATATGCAACTTAACAAACAGAAACTCAATCTGAGCTTATTGACGACCCAACTCATTCACGAGATGGAGCCGTTGTTCAATGAGCGAGGTCATCAATTACACCTGTCGATTCAACCTGACCGATGGATAGAGGCTGATCAAGAACAACTCATTCGTGTATTTGAAAATCTTTTCTCGAATGCTTGGAAATATGCCGAGCAAACGAGTCCAATCGAGATTAGACTTCAAACGAAAGAACAGGAGATTGAATGGTCTATTTCAAATGCAACAACGGCGGAAACGATTGAAGCCATCCCTCATCTCTTTGAGCGCACGTATCGCGTCGATTCGTCGAGAGGGGTCACTTCAGGTGATGGATTGGGTTTATCGATTGCGCGCCAAATCATTTTGTTGCATGGCGGGACGTTGACAGCCGAACCAATCGAAGATCAGGTCATTTGTTTTCGGGTGTCGTTTCCGATTGCATAAACTGGCTCATCGTATAGCACGTGAGTAAGTAACTGTTCTTCGTTTTGAAAGTCGTGGCTCATAAAATGCTGCGACTTTTTTGTGTTGAGCAAATAAACCCACAAAAAAAGCACTCGGACAACTGCCCGAAATGCTCATTAGCGCTTGAGTAACAACATCACGCCGGTCACGAATAATGCGATTCCGCTCGCGAGTCTAACTTGTTTGCACGTCACGTTCTTTCACCCCTACATTTCTTCATCGTTTTGCTTTAGCGACACGTTTCGGTGTTTTCGACATTTCTTGATAAATCGAAAGAATCTCATTCCCGTAATTTCCTTTTGGCTGCATGGCCCACTTTCGATGCAGTGATGGCCAAGTCGTCGCAGAGCCCCGTTTGACGAGGTGGAAGCGTGGATCGACTTTTGTCATATTCAGCGCATCTTTTGAGGCGTATGCCTTTAGATGCTGAATTTGAGCGGTTACGCCTTGGTGTGGTGAACGGAAAAAGTGTCCTTTCACGCCGTTCCCAGTCGTCCCAATCCCTGAATAGTTATGCTGCTTTGGAAGGACATCGCCGCCATAACGGAAATACCCTGTCTCTTTCAGCGCCTGCGCGAACGCAACATCACCACGGACGCCTTCTTTTGCACCGATGATGACGAAAAGTTTCGCCAAATCTTCGACAGACGTTTTCGCGAGCCGGACATCACGAGGATTCTTTTGTTTTACGTAATCCGCCATTTGTTGCGGAGTCAAAGCCGATACTCCCATGATAGCACGATTCTGCTTCTTTGGGGCCGCCTCAACGATTGATCCAGTCGAGACGAAAGATGAAGTGACCAGAAGAACAACAATGATAAAGCCGAACACTTTTTTCATAATATGTACCCTCCTAAATGAATCCTATCCATTGAGAAATAATACCATATATGTATTAAAATTTAATTTCATATTTACTCATGAAGGAAATGAGAAATTAAAAAGCCGCTCTGAATCGATCGTTCAGAACGGCTTTTTATATTAATTTGCTTGTTTCAATTCTTCAACAGCTTCTACATTATCATCGAACTTCCGTACATCTACGCGTTTCACGAAAAATGCCAATAGGAGTGCCAAAAGATTCATCCCGAGTGCGACGTAAAATGAATATTGAATCCCGGACAAGAGGGCTTGCTGAGTGATGGCACCCATCGAGCTCTCTGTGAGTGTCGCAGGATCGACTCCTGTCATCAATGATTCAGCTTCTGTGCGTGTCACCGAGTTCATGATGGTCACGAGTACTGCCGTACCGATTGCACCGGATACTTGTTGGGCCGTGTTGTTGATGGCCGTTCCGTGCGGGTTGAGGCGAGTTGGCAATTGGTTCAGTCCATTAGTCATGATGGGCATCATAACCATTGACATCCCAAACATACGCAACGTGTACGTTAAGACGATGTATGTGTAGGTCGAGTCAAGTTGGACGTTTGCGAGCATGTACGTCGATACAGCGGTGATTGTCAATCCGGTAAGTGCCAATAGTTTTGGTCCGAATTTATCAAACAGTTTCCCTGTGATTGGCGACATGATTCCCATGATGATCGCACCAGGGAGAAGCATGAGTCCTGAATCGAGTGGGGAGATGCCACGAACGCTTTGGACGTAAGCCGGTGTCAAAATCATACCGGAGAACATCGCGACCGCGTTGACCATCGCAATGACTGACGCGAGTGCGAACATCGGATGTTTGTAAGCGCGCAAGTCGAGCAATGGTTTTTCCATATGGAGCTGACGATAAATGAATGCGATCAACGAGATGGCACCAACGATCATCGTCGCCAAGACGATTGGGTTATCCCAGCCGTCCGAGCTTGCCGAGCTGACACCGTATAAAATCCCGCCAAATCCGAGTGTCGATAAGACGAGTGACAAGTAATCGAGTGACTGATCTTTATTTTGGACCATGACGTTCTCCGCTTTCCAAACAGCGAGCGCGAGACCGATTATGGCGAGCGGTAAAATCATTTCGAATAAGACGCGCCAATCATAGTATTCGACGATATAACCTGAAAGTGTCGGCCCGATTGCAGGTGCCGAGATCATGACGAGCCCGAAGATTCCCATCGCCATCCCCCGTTTTTCACGCGGGAAGCTGACGAGCATGACGTTCATTAAGAGTGGCCCCATCGTGGAGGCTCCGACGGCCTGAATCATCCGACCGCTCAACAACCAACCGAAGTTTGGCGAGAAGGCCGCGATCGCCGTACCGATGGCGAAAATACTCATCGAGGTGATGAACAAGCTTCGGTTAGAAAAACGAGTGATCAAATAGGCGGATGCCGGGACGAGTACACCTGTCACGAGCATAAAGCCTGTCGCAAGCCATTGTACGGTCGAGTAGTCTGCAATCTCGAGATCGACCATGATTGATGGGAGCGCGACATTGAGTAATGAGTTGTTTAAAAATGCGATAAACGCACCCGCAAAGAGGACCGCCAACATGACGTAAGGCGGTTTCTTTTGGAATTCTGGTTTCATATGGATGGCTCCTTTATTTTCTAAATAGTTATGTGTTGGTAAGTGTCGATGAAATGATTTTATACCTGTTGTATAAATAAAGCAACCATTTTGTACTATTAGTCTAAAATGGTTTTCGGTGCTATAGTAAAGGTACAAACCAGACAGAACGGAGTCATGAAAGCATGAAAGAGAAAAAGAGAAAAGTCGCAGACATTGCCATGTCTCTCTTCATCGAAAATGGAGTGCAACACACATCGGTGCAAGAGATCATTGATCGTGCCAACATCTCCAAAGGAACGTTTTATAACTACTTCTCATCGAAGACGGATTGTGTGGCCAGTATCCTCGAAAACTTGCGATATGATGCCGGACAGCGCCGGATCGAGATGCAGATGGGACGTGACAAACGAGATCGTGACGTTTTTATCGAACAGATTTCGATTTTGATTCAATTGAATGAAGAACGGAACTTGCACGCGTTGTTTGAATCGATCATGTCGTCGAACGAGAATGAATTGAAGAAACTCGTGCTACAACACCGCATTTATGAAATCGAATGGATTGCGATGCGCTTGACGGAAATCATCGGAGAGTCTGTGAGACCATATTCGATGGAATTGACGGTGCTCTTTAACGGGATGTTGCAACACATCTTGTTCACGAATCGGATTACGAATGCCGCCTACTCTCCTCAAAAAGTCGTGCGGAGTTTATATACGTATGTCGAGTTGATTGCCGCCCGGATGATGGAGACAGGAGAGCACGTCTTGAACCCGGTCACGGTCGATCAAATGCGTGGAACGACAGATAAGCATCTCATTACAATTGAAGAATTAATCGAGATGGCTGCACGTATCGAAGAACATGTCGAGATGACGGAAGAGCAACGTGATTTATTTGATGCGATCTCACATGAGTTGAAACAAGATCGTCTTCGAAAAATTGTTCTGGAGCAGTTGTTGAAGCCGTTCCAACGACTATTCAAAGGTGTGACAGGCGAGACAGAAGTACAAAAGTTCACGAATCTTGTGTGGCTGTATACACGGACACATTAAAAATCATCCAACATTTTGGATGATTTTTATTTTTGGGAAGAAAAGATAGAACAAATGTAGGTTCGTATGGGAAATATGGGTAATAATTAATGGTGAGTAATGTTGAACGGAGGATGATTGAAGATAGGAGGAGCTGAATATGCTAGAAAGTGTGATTGCATTTACTGCGATCGCTCTACTAATAGGTGGGGCGGCATATGGTCTCTATTCTGTATTTCGTTATTTTATCAAAAAAGATATCACGCCATTCCCAATTATATTAGGAGGTTCGATTTTTCTCGCAGGTATTTGGTTGATTTTCATACTCGGAATTCTTGAAACAAATAATCAAGAAGCTGTTACTGATTTTGAAGATGAGAGCACGGTAGCAGTTACAGAGGACGAGAATGAACCAGAACCGATAATTGAAGCGGAGGAACCTCAAGAGGTCGAAGAAGTTCAAGAACCTTCTGTGGAAGAGTTTTTACAGGAAGTTCAGCCTGAAGACCCGATATCGAACTATCAAGACTATATGGAATTATATGAATTACAAATTAATCGGGGATACACTGTTTATGGTCGGGAGTTTGATGAAGTCACAATCGAGAATCGAAACATCATCGTGGTATATAACGCAGACTCAATTATCGAGGTAGGGGTGAATAAAGATTTAGATCAAGTAAAAAATGATCATGTCAAAAGGATTCAAGAGGATTTGACGACAACCATTAATGGATCTGGAGATACGGGTACAGATAACATTGAATTGGTAGAAGGATTTGCAGTTTTTGAAATGCAGTATGACGGTACAGACTATTTTTCGGTTACTTTAGAAGATAGTGATGGCAATATGGTGGATTTATTAGCGAATGACATCGGTAGTTATAAAGGAAAATCATTTGTTTGGATTCAGAATACGGAAGATTATTTCATGAATATAAAAGGGAGCAATGGTAGCTGGAACATTAAAGTGATGCAATATTATCCTTCAGATTTAGAGACACTACCCGGGAAAATCTCTGGAACTGGTGATGATGTGATTTTCTTCGAAGTAGAAAAAGGGTCATATCAGGTTGAAATGAGTCATAATGGAGAAGGATATTTCTCGATTTTTATTAACCAACAAGACTTGCTAGCAAATGAAGTAGGAAAGTATGAAGGTTCTCAACGTCATACGTTTTCTGATACAGATCTCTATGTATTTGTTGTGAAAGCAGATGGAGACTGGAGTATCAACGTTAAAGAATAGTTAAATTAAAACTGATAACGAAATAGTTTAACTTGGACACAGGTATGACAAAAATCTTCCCGATGCAGTAATATAGAAGAAACAAGGAATGGAAAAAAGAATCAAAAAGTTTCCTCGAAAAAGAATTGATTCCTACAAAATCATGCGCTACAATCAAATTACCGAAAGCGCTTTCGGGAAGAGGAGAATAACATGGGTACGATTTATGATTTAGCCAAAAAAACAGGATTCTCAATCACGACAGTGTCCAAAGCGTTGAACAACTATAAAGACGTGAGTGACAAGACGAGAGCAAAGATTCTTCAAGCCGCTGCTGAGATGGACTACTTGCCGAACGCACATGCCCAGTCGTTATCGACGAAAAAATCATGGGCGATCGGGGTCATGTTCTCAGAAGCGAATGAAGTCGGGATGAAACACCCGTTCTTCAACGGGATCATCGAAAGTTTTCGTCACGCGACAGAGGAGCAAGGCTATGATTTGATCTTCGCCTCGCGTAACCTGCGCAATCGTGACATGAGTTATCTCGAACACTTCAAACACCGTGCGGTCGACGGCATCGTCGTCATCTGCTCGGATCGAATGGATGAGCAAGTTCAGGAGCTCATGCGAAGCGACATCCCGATCGTCGTCGTCGATATGGACAGCGCCAATTGTAGCGTCGTCTATTCCGACAACATCGAAGGGGCACGTCTCGCTGTGAATTACCTCTATGAACTCGGTCATCGGAAAATTGCCCACATCGCTGGGGATGAGACGATTGACGCTGGAGCGGCACGGATCAAAGGATATGAACTTGCGATGCAAGAGCTGAACCTTCCGATTCGACCAGGCTACCTCGTCAACGCCGGCTTCTTTTCGGTTGAGGAAGGCAAGCAAGCGATGGAACGATTGCTTGAATTAGACGATCAACCGACCGCTGTCTTTGTGGCCGGGGATCAGATGGCAATCGGCGTCATCGAAGCAATTCACGAACACGGTCTTCACGTCCCGAATGACATTTCTGTCATCGGATATGACGACATTGAAATGATCCAATACATTACGCCGAAACTGACCACGATTCGCCAAGATACGGATGAAATCGGGGAAGCGGCAGCAGAACTTTTACTTGAACAAATGACCGCGAAAGAGCGACTCACCGAACGTCGCATCATTCCGGTACGCTTAGTAGAACGGGCATCTTGTGCGCCGGTCAAACAGTGATTTATAGCCAATGATATTTCGAAGTCGCTCTCTTTTCTTCAGCGGATGGAGAGGGGAGCGCGATTTCGAAAGTCATTTTTAGAGAAAATCGAAAGCGCTTTCGATAATTATTCACCTCTTTTTGCAAGCGCTTTCTACTATTACTTATAAAAAAGGATGGGAACAACACATGCGTAAACTTGTTAGCTTACTTACCATTGGAGCACTTTCAGTTGGTGTCTTGAGCGCTTGCTCTGACGGCGGCGAAGGATCATCTTCAGAAGGTTCAAAAGATGATGTCCTAAAAATTTGGTCATTCACAGATGAGTTGAAAGAGCCAATCAAAACGTTCGAAGAGCGTAACGGCGTGAAAGTCGAATTGACAATCGTACCGACGGCTGACTACGCAACGAAGTTGAAGCCAGCTCTTGAAAGTGGCGTCGGCGCACCGGACGTCTTCACGGGTGAAATCGCGTTCCTTAAACAATGGATTGATGCTGGATATTGGGAAAACCTTTCTGAAGAACCATACAACGCAGAAGAAGTTTCTGGAGACATCGTTCCTTACGTCTTCGACCTCGGGAAAGACAAGGGCGGAAACGTTCGTGCCCTTTCATGGCAAACAACTCCAGGTGGGATCTACTACAAACGTAGCATCGCTAAAGAAGCACTCGGTACTGATGACCCGGCTGAAGTCGGCGAAATGATGAGTTCGATGGACGGACTCTTCGAAGTCGGTGAAAAGCTTAAAGATAAAGGCTACAAACTCTTCCCAGACGAAGGTTCAATCCGTTGGTTCGCACAAGGCGATGACCCACAAGCATGGGTAAACGAAGACAATGAACTTGTGTTGACTGAAGGGAAACAAAACTACTTCGACTACGCGAAAGAGCTTCGTGAAAATAACTTGACTGCTCTCGCACCAGAATGGTCACCATCTTGGTTCGAAGGAATGGATAAGCCGATCAAAGTGAAAGAAGGCGGCAAAGAAACGGAAACAGAAGTCTTCTCTTACGTACTTCCAACTTGGGGTCTCCACGCTGTCTTGAAAGAGAACGCGAAAGACACTGCTGGTGACTGGGCTGTTACAAGCGGACCGAGCCCATACTTCTGGGGCGGTACATGGGTCGGGATCTACAAAGACTCTAAACATAAAGAAGAGGCTTACGAATTCATCAAACTCATGACACAAGATGAAGAGTTCTTGACTGAATGGGCAAAAGAGACAGGCGATGTACTTGCTTATAACCCAGTTACAGAAAAAATCAAAACGGACTTCAGCGACGAGTTCCTCGGCGGACAGAACAACTACGAGTTCTTCCTCGGCGAAGCAGAATCGATCAAACCAGGGATCGTTACGAAATACGACCAACAGCTCGACACGCTTTACGGAGCGGCAGTTAACTCTTACGTAGAAGGTAAGAAGTCGAAAGAAGATGCAATCAAAGAGTTCAAGAAACAAGTTAAAAACGCTTATCCAGACATCGTAGTAGACTGACGATGACCAACACGAGGGAGGAATTTCCTCCCTCGGTTCTTATGGAAGGAGAAATACACGTGAAAAAATTAGATCGTTACGGCTATCTGTTCATCGCCCCGTTCTGGGTTGTATTCTTGACGTTTAGCATTTATCCGGTTTTCTTGACGCTTTATTATAGCTTCACGAACTATACCGGTAGCCCAGGAGAAGAGATTGTCGGATTTGCGAACTATACACGGTTGTTGACGGACACATACTTCATCGAAGCGTTTTTCAACACCATCAAGATTTGGGGAGTCAACTTCGCCTTGCAGATGGGAATGGCCCTTTTATTGGCGCTCTTATTCTCAGATCTTCGTTTGAAGCTAAAAGGATTAAACTTCTTCCGTTCATTCTTCTATCTTCCAAACTTGATCACAATCAGCTCGGTCGCGCTTTTGTTCGGTATTTTGCTCGACTGGCAGCATGGTTCACTCAACATGGTGTTGATGAAAATCGGTTTGATTTCAAATCCGATCGACTGGTTGGCAGAACCAGTAACGGCTCAACTATCCGTCTCACTCATCTTGACATGGATGTGGTTCGGTCACTCCTTTATCATCGTGATGGCCGGTGTCTCAGGAATCTCAACAGATTACTTTGAAGCCGCTCACATCGACGGTGCGAACCGTTGGCAGATGTTTACGAAAGTGACGTTGCCGCTCTTAAAACCAATTCTTCTCTACATCATGATCACATCGCTCATCGGTGGACTCCAATTGTTCGACCTTCCGATGTTGATTACCGATGGAATCGGTTCACCAGACGGCTCGTTGAACACGATGGTGCTTTACTTGTATAACCAAGCCTTCAAGTACAACAACTACGGCTACGCATCTGCGGTCGCTTACGGCTTATTCTTGATCACGCTCATCTTCTCGGCGATCGTCTTCAAAGGTATGTTCCGCAACGAACGCGCAACACAGAAGAAGGGGGCGTAAGCGATGGAACAAAATGCAGAAACACGGCGAATGCTTCCGGATAGCGAAGCGCAGCCAAAACGTAAAGAAGACCGTCCACTCAAAGTGGCGCCACCTCAAAAACAAAAGTCGAAGCATCGTGTTGTGCGAGGCTTGATCTATGCAAGTTTGGTTATTCTTGCGATTATCTGCTTCATCCCGTTCTTGATGATGATCATCAACGCGACGCGGACGAATGGAGAAGTCATATCTGGCTTCACCTTGATCCCTGGTAATGCGTTGCTCGATAACTACGCTACCCTGAGCGAGTACATCAACATCTGGACCGGCTTTAAAAACAGCTTGATTATCTCGGTATCAGTAACGATACTTTCGGGCTACTTCTCAGCCCTTACGGCTTATGGATTCACATTCTACAACTTTAAAGGGAAGAATGCGATGTTCATCTTCATGCTCGTCATGATGATGGTTCCAGCACAACTTGGACTCATCGGATTCTACGAGATTTCAAAAACGCTCGGCATTCTCGATACGTTCATCCCGTTGATCGTCCCTGCGATTGCAACACCGTTCACGGTCTTCTTCATCCGCCAGTACACGCAAGCGACACTTCACATCAGTTTGATTGAAGCGGCACGGATTGACGGTGCGAGCGAGTTACGTATTTTCCACACAATCGCGCTCCCAATGATGATGCCAGCGATTGCGACGATGTCGATCTTCACGTTCATCGGCTCATGGAACAACTACTTGATGCCACTTGTCCTCTTATTCTCTCCTAAGAAATACACGTTGCCTGTCTTGATGGGCTTCTTGAAAGGATCACAAGTCGCAGAAAACCTTGGCGCGCTTTACCTAGGAATCGCGATCTCGGTCGTACCGATCATGATTGCCTTCTTGTTCCTCTCGAAGTACATCGTCAGCAGTATTTCGGCAGGTGCTGTCAAAGAATAAATATAGAGAAAAGAGGAAAACACTATGCATTTTAAGAAAGACTTCGTATTCGGGACAGCCACGTCCTCGTACCAAATTGAAGGCGCACACAATGAAGGGGGACGTACCCCTTCGATCTGGGATATGTTCTGTGACATCGACGGGCGCGTGTTTGAAAAGCATAACGGCGATGTCGCATGTGACCACTACCATCGTTACGAGGAAGACATTCAGCACATCAAAAAGCTAGGTGTCGACACGTATCGATTCTCCATCGCGTGGCCACGCATCTTCCCTGCCAAGGGAGAGTATAACCCAGAAGGAATGGCGTTCTACAAAAACTTGGCACTACGTCTCCGTGAAGAAGGGATCAAACCAGCCGTCACGATTTACCACTGGGATCTTCCGATGTGGGCTCACGAAGAAGGTGGCTGGGTCAACCGTGAATCGGTCGACTGGTTCCTCGATTATGCGAAAGTCTGTTTTGAAGAGCTTGATGACATCGTCGACTCTTGGATTACCCACAATGAGCCTTGGTGTGCCGGCTTCCTCGGCTACCACGTCGGTGTTCACGCACCGGGTCATCGTGACATGAACGAAGCGGTACGCGCCGTGCACCACATCTTGTTGTCGCACGGAAAAGCGGTCGAGTTGTTGAAGCGAGAGATGACATCCACGACCCCAATCGGCATCACGCTCAACTTGTCACCGATGTACGCGAAGACGGATTCGGCGAATGACCGCCTTGCGATGAACAATGCCGACGGGTATTCGAATCGTTGGTTCCTCGATCCGGTCTTCAAAGGCCAGTATCCGGTCGACATGATGAACTTGTTCTCCAAATATGTGCATAACTTCGATTTCATCCAATCGGGTGATATGGAGACAATCTCGACAGCTTGCGATTTCTTCGGCATCAATTTCTATAGTCGTGGCATTGTCGAGTTCAACGCAGCAAATGATTTCTTGAAGGCAGACGCTTACTCGGACTACGAGAAGACGGGCATGGGCTGGGATATCGCCCCGAACGAATTCAAAGACCTGATCCGTCGTTTACGCGCCGAGTATACTGACCTTCCCATCTACATCACAGAGAACGGCGCCGCATTTGACGATGTGCTGGAAAATGGCGAAGTCCATGACGATAACCGGATCGACTACGTCCGCCAGCACCTCGAAGCCGTCTCTGACTTGAACGATGAAGGCATGAACATTCATGGCTACTACCTCTGGTCGCTCATGGATAACTTCGAATGGAGCTTCGGATACGAGAAGCGCTTCGGAATCCTCTATATCGACTTCGAGACACAAGAGCGCATCTGGAAAGACAGCGCGAAGTGGTATGCCGGTGTCATCGCCGACCATAAAGCCAAACACGCGGATAGCGTCGAGGCGTAACATGCATCCATCCCTGCCGCTACGGGGATGGATTTTTTTGTGTGCAATTTATCTATTATGGGAACTGTAAGAAGGGGGAGGGATATTCGTGAAACGAGAATTTTCAATGTATGAAGTTACAGGTTATGACGATCAAGGGAAGATCAAGTTCGTTCATTTGAGAGAAGGGGAGTTCGTGTTGCCGGTTGAGATTAAAGGAGACGACTTACGAAAAATCAAGAAGATGATGGAACTGAATCCCGGGGTGACTGTGATTATTCATGCGGCGGTCGACCAGAAACGGATGCGGCTGCTTGAGGTGGACGGATATTCACTCCGAAAAGAGGATACGTAAAACGCCAGCACCGAAAACGGGCTGGCGCTTTGTTTATGGAATTAAAAGTATTTTCCCTTGGCTCTTCCGACTTTCTAAAAAGGCGTGGGCCGATGCACCATCGGACAAGGCGAACGTTGTCGGTGATGGAATGATGAGTGAACCGTCCTCAATCCAACTGAACAATTCGTGTGACCGACGAATGCGTTCCTCTTTTGAGGTAAGGATGTTCCATAAGTCACCACCTGTCAATGTCTTCGATGTGTCCATGAGCATACGCGGATCGACCGGTTTTGGATCGCCGCCGGCCATGCCGTAGAAGACGACCGTTCCACCGATACGAGTCGCTTCAAAGCTGTTTTCTAATGTCGCACCGACTGAATCATAAATGATATCGGCACCGCGACCGTCCGTGGCATTACGAATCTCTTCGACCCATGCTTCATCATAGCGATAGGCACGGGCACCATGTGTTTGAATAGTGGCCACTTTTTCGGCTGTGGACGTGAGACCGATGACCTGTCCGCCGAGACGCTGAATCATTTGCGTCAACAATTGACCGACACCGCCAGCGGCTGCATGTACGACCGCGACATCATCGGCCTGAATCCGATAGCTATCGTGGACGAGGTAATGGGCCGTCAATCCTTGAAGCATGGTCGATGCGGCTGCTTCGAATGAAATGGCATCTGGAAGAGGAATCGCCTTGTCGAGCGGGACGGCAACAAATTCTGCGTTGGCGTGCGGGACATCGGCAAAGGCGATGCGGTCCCCGACTTGAAGCGAGGTGACGTTCGCCCCGACCGCTTCGATCACACCGGCTCCTTCATATCCGAGAATGTATGGAGGTTCTCCGACGAGATGATAGTTGCCTTTCCGGCGATACACATCGGCATAGTTCAATCCGATGGCTTTTGTGCGTACCAATACTTCATCAACTTGTGGTATCGGTGTCGGGACTTCTTCATATGTTAAAACATCAGGACCACCGAACTGATGGAAGACGAGTGCCTTCATGCTGATCACTTCCTTCGTTAGACTCACTAAAACTATAGCATATGCATCTTCTAATATTTGTAGAGATGTCTAAGAAAAAGCCTGAGTTCATTGTAGTGAACTCAGGCTTTGTTCGACTCGGTTTGCTTTCCTGCCTGATACCCGGCCACGAGAATGAATAAGGTACCTATGATATAAGGAATGACTGACTGAAAGGCAAGACCTGCTGCAAACGAGGATGAGGCAAATAGCGCGAACATGACGGTGACATTTCTTTTCATCCTACCCCAACTTTCCAATCTTTTCCTACATCATAACAGCCCTTCTCATTGCTGAGAAGGGCTGTCGTTTTTGTTTCAGGCTGACGCTTTGTCTGCTTCTTCTTGTGCTTTCAATTCCTCACCATACGAAACGCGGTCTTGAATGCGAACGAATGGAAGGTAAACCGCAACGGCCATAGCAATCGTTGCAATCTGTAAGAGCGCAGCACGCCATCCACCAATCAAGAATCCAGAGATGACTGGAGGTGTCGTCCATGGTACTTGAAGGGCGTTGAACGGCTCAACCCAACCCCAAAGGATGGCGAAGTAAACCATGAATGAAGCGATGGCTGGCACGACAACGAATGGGACGAACATGATCGGGTTGAAGACGATTGGCATCCCGAAGATGACCGGCTCATTGATGTTGAAGATACTTGGCGCAAGTGATAACTTACCGAGCTGCTTCAAGTGTGCCGAACGTGCGACAATCAGTGTCGCGATGATGAAACCGATTGTGATCCCTGATCCACCGAGTTTCGTGAACACATCAAGGAACTGGATTGTAACGATTTTTGCGTTCTCACCAGCGACAAGCGTACCACCAGCATCGATGATCGCTTGGTTTTGAAGCGCGTTCGCTGTGAGAAGTGGTCCCATGATTCCCATAAGGATTGCGGCACCGTGAATCCCACACCACCACATGACAGACATGAGCACCATGATGATAACGGCTCCAGCGAGTGTGTCTGTCAAGTTTTGAAGTGGTGCTTGAAGCACATCATAGATGACTTCTGTGAACGTACGCTCTGCAACCGCTTGGAAAATCGCAAACGTTGCAACGGCGAGCGAGATGATTGCCAAACCAGGAACAAGTGCAGAGAATGAGTTCGATACGCCTGGCGGTACACCGTCTGGCATTTTAATGCTGATCCCGCGTTTGATGAACTGCGAGTAGATGAATCCAACTGTCAATCCGACGATGATGGCAGCGAGGACACCTTGTCCACCTGTCCATACTTTTGGAATGACGCCACCGACGAATTCCCCAGATTCAGACAAGACAGAAGCTTGTGTGATGATGAGGAACGAGATGATTCCGAGAATACCAGCCGGTACCCCTTCGATCTTTTCGTTCTTGACGTATGAGTAAGCGATTCCAAAAACACCGATTAAAGCAAGGATGTCAAACGTCGCACCGACGACTTGCGTGAGCGGGAGTGACCAGTCTGCCCCGAATAGGCCTGACATGAAGTCAGTCCAACCTGGAATCGGTAACGCCAGGATGAGAAGGAACAGCGACCCGATGATGGTCATCGGCATCGTGAGGATGAACCCGTCCTTAATCGCAAGGACGGGCTTGGCGTTCGCGAAGCGAACAAAAGCAGGGGTGAACTTTTCAAATACTCTTTCTAAGCGGCTCATAGGGGAACCTCCTTATAGGTCTTCAGCGCGCGTGGCGATGATCTCTTTATACCAGTGGAACGACTGTTTCTTCTTCCGTGCGAGACCGTTGTTGTGGTCGACGTAGATGAAGCCGTATTGTTTCTTATAACCGTTCAACCAACTGAGAAGGTCAATTGCAGACCAAGCATAGTAACCGGCAACGTTGATGCCTTGTTGAACAGCATGTTTGACTGCACGAAGGTGACCTTCGATGTACTCGATTCGTGGCGTGTCCATGATTTCACCGTCGACGATCGGGTCGACATCACCGAGACCGTTCTCTGTGATATAGATTTTGACGTCGCCGTAACGATCTTTTAACATGTGCATCCCATCGAGGAACGCTTCCGGTGAGATTTCCCAATCCCATTTCGTGTACACTTTGTCGTCCATCTTGACTGTCTTATAGACGCCATCGAACGATGGGTTACCAGGGCGACCTGTCGAGTTCTCACGTCCACCAGCCATGACGAGCGCTGAGTCATTTTTCATGACGCGCTGCGGGCTGTAGTAGTTGAGACCGATAAAGTCGTTCATCGGAGCGGTACGTTTCAAGACGTCGAGTTCTTCCTCTGTCATTTCAGGGAGAAGACCTTGTTCGTTCAGACCGTTCACGACGTACTCTGGATATTCACCTTTTAAGATCGGGTCGTAGAACCAATGTGTCGCATAAGCGTTCGCATGCATTTCGGCAAACTTGTTCTCTTCTGCGTCATCGATACTGAACGCCGGGTTGAACACGTGCGTGATCCCGATTTCGCCAGTGTGACCGTTTTGTTTGAAGAGCTCGACGGCACGGGCGTGAGCGACGAAGACGTTATGCGTCGTTTGGAAATAACCTTTGACGTCGCCTTCGATACCTGGCGGGTGTGCGCCTGTTAAGTATCCAAGTGAGCAGAAGATGACCGCTTCGTTGAATGTGATCCAGTGGTTGACACGGTCACCGAACGATTGGAAGCAAGTATCCGCGAAACGGACGAATGCGTCAACCGTCTCTTTGTTCTTCCATCCGCCTTTTTCTTCAAGTGCTTGTGGAAGGTCCCAATGGTAAAGCGTGACGAATGGGACGATGTCGTGTTTCAAACATTCGTCGATCAGATTGTTATAGAACTCAAGTCCTTTTTCGTTCACTTCACCCGTACCGTTCGGGAAGACGCGTGGCCATGAGATCGAGAAGCGATATGATTCGAGTCCCATCTCCGCCATGAGCGCGATGTCTTCTTTATAACGATGGTAATGGTCGACTGCGACGTCGCCGTTTGTGTTTTCAAATGTCTTACCAGGAATTTTCGAGAAGACGTCCCAGTTCGAGAGGCCTTTCCCGTCCTCGTTCCATGCGCCTTCGACCTGATAAGAGGCCGAAGCGGCGCCGAACAAGAAATCTTTAGGCATTTTCAAAGTCATCACCTCAGTTTATTTATTTACAAGTTTCAATGAGTGGTCTAATACTTTCGCACCGTTCATCATGCCGTAGTCGACTGTGTTGATGACGTCGATTGGAACACCTTTTGGTTCACAGATTTGCTTCCCTTTTGAAAGAAGATATTTCACTTGTGGTCCGAGAAGCGCAACGTCGATGTTGTCGACGTATGTCTCCATCTCTGATTCTGGGTAAGCTGCGATTTCAGCTTCGATACCGCGCTCAGAGGCAACCGCTTTCATTTTTTCTACTAACATACTTGTTGACATACCTGCCGCACAGAAGAGTCCGATTTTAATCATTTTTGATCCATTCCTTTCAATTCGTTGATTTCGTTTTGCATGTTCATCATATATCCAAGCATTTCTTTAACGAGAATTGTGTTCATCAAGTGATCTTGCGCGTGCACCATGAGGACACCGACTGTTGCCGATTTACCTTGTGCTTCGAGCGTGACGAATTTCGTTTGAATCGCATGTGCTTCTTTTAATGTTGCGTCACCAGCAACGACTGCTGCCTCGGCTTCTTCTTTTTTTCCTTCTTGCATGAGGAGCATCGCTTGATGGTAGCTCGCTTTGGCGTCACCCGAGAGGGCGATGAGACCGAAAATATCTTCCGGTGAGATTTCGATTGTTTCAGAAACCATAGTATCTCTCCTTTTTGTATGGATAACTAAAATTCATAGGTACAAATATTTTCTACACGTTGATAGTAGCACGAAAGCGTTTTCGTGTAAACCCTTACTTTTCGAAAAAAATGCATAAAAAATGCGCACGAGAAAAGCATCTCTCGGGCGCGTTTAGGACTTGATGTTCGAGACTTTGAGCATTTTGACATGTTTAAAATGATGGATGGAACGAGAGACGTCGAAGATTTGACCATTTGTTAAATAGACGGTGTTATCGACAATCAAGGCTGGGTCATTCTCGTTCAAGTCGAGCAGATCGGCGGACTCAGAATCTAAAAAGTCTGCGTAAATGACTCGGTCGGCGAATCCGATGGCAAGTTTTTGGTCACTTCGTAAATACGTATAAATCGACTTTTGGACGATGTTCTCGTCTAAGTAGATGACGAGCTCTTTTCGGAAGTATGAATCTTCCACCGAGAACGGATGGTCATCGACGAGACGTAGACGCTTCACGAAGTAGACGGGTGTCCCAATCGGGCACTTCATACGTTCTGCGACTTCATCGTTTGCAACCGTCTGTTCGAAATGTAAGACGCGTGTTTCGACTTTCCGACCACTGAAGTCACTTGTGAGACCTTGAAGCTTTTCAAGGTTGATGTAATCGCTATTGTAATGGTCGCGGACGAAGACACCGCTCCCTTGGACTTGATAGACGTATCCTTTGTTGACGAGGATCTCGATCGCTTTTCGGACCGTATTGCGACTGACACCATATTTATTGGCGTACTCATCTTCGGTCAATAATTTATTCGTATGTTGGTAGACGTGATTGACAATGTCTGATTCAATCTGGCTCGCAACTTGCTTGTACTTCGGAGACATACAGTTCTACACCTTTCAAAAAAATTTGTGGGAATGAATTTGCTAACAGTATAGCAGATAACCTTTGTAAGCGGATACGTTTCATTTATCAATTGTTGAAAAAAGTCGAACGATTCATTGCGGGAATATTCGGAAAATGTGAAACAATGATGGCATAGAATGCGTATATAAGAAAAATGCACGTTAGAGAAAGGAGGTGCTCGATTTGACTGAGACACATTGGTATATAGAAGAGACAACATGGCGTAAGTCACATCTTCAGGTCGGTTATATATTGCTGGCGTTTATTGTACTTGCAATTATCCTATCGTTCTTCGGACGTTATGTCTGGCTGACCGTTCCGTTTGTTTTGATTGGAATCGCCATGATTGGATTAGATGTGAAAAAGTATCGGATGCGTCGTAAGCATATGGATACTCAAAATCTGATGCGATTACTGATATGGAACCTACTTTATGATTTGATTAGTTCGGGTGTTCTTATCTCACTCATTTCAGCTCTTCTCATCTTTCAATATGACAGTTTGGCGTTAGCGATAGGCCTTCTCGTATGGGGAGCGGTGAGCGATCAGGTGTCACGAACGTTTCAAAAGAAATTAAATGAACAGGTTCCATTATTAAACCAGTTGGATCAGGAGCGACAGAAATGATGAATGAACGGATAACGCAAGAGAAGGCATGGAAACGTTTATTCGACCAATGGATCTTCGGCATATTTGGAACATTGGTGGTACTCATGGTTCCCATCAGTTTATGGACGGATGACCTTACATGGGGCTTGTTGTATATCGCCTGTACACTCATTCCGTTGAACATCTTATATGTAAAGCGTTATCGGATGCGCCTGTCATTTCAACCAGAATTGAAAGGGTTATATCGTCGTCAACTTGCTCGGGACGGGATCAACAGTGTTGCCTTCTTTCTCGCGTTGAATCATCAATTCTTATTTACCTCAAACGTGGCGTATGTATGTGTCACGGTGTTCATCGCAGGCGCGATGTTATGGACATGGAACGTGGAGACGCAGACAAAACGACAAGATGTAGAGTGCATCAACTTTAACAAGGAGGCGATATAAGTGGAGCAAGACGTAAAGTGGATGCAACGGATGCGAGGTTATGCCGTACCCGTCATGATTCTATATGTCACAGCCGTCATTGTCGCCCTCTTGTTAGAGAAAATGTGGTTGATTCCCATTATGGGGTCGGTCTCCGTGATTATCGTCGTGATGGGCTATCAAGAAATGCGCATCATGTGGCGAATGACCAAGCATCCAAAGGCACATCGAATTCTCATTATTCAATACGTATTCGAATGGGTGGATGCGATTTTATTGACGACACTCATGGTGACCCTGCTGACCGCAGAAGATGTTGGTCTCATGATTGGTCTCTTTTTCGGGATATGGGGAGTACTTAGTCCGCTTCGGCAGAATTGGTTCACAAATCAACTCCAACATATTGAACCAGGGCTTCCGACGTATGAAGAAGTGATTGAAGGGAGGGTCTCGCATGAATCGTCCATTTGAACTCACAGTAACGCATGCCAAACAGTTCGAGCGGTTCTTTGGTTGGCCCGTACTCGTCATTTTCTTGATTTCGTTCATCGTGATGTTGCGGACACAGGCGATGTGGGTCATCCCGGTCATGTTGGTCGTATCCATGGGCTTGGCTTATAAAGGATATATGGAATATCGAGTCATTCGCCATTTTGCCGAACATCAAGCGGTCGCTCACGTGTTACGCTATCGACTCATTGATTGTTGGATTGATGCCGTTTCTTTATTTGCGCTCTTCATCCCGATGTATGTAAACGAAGATGCCTTCATCCTGATTCCCGGGATCGTCGCCCTTTGGGGGTTGACGAAATCGTATCGAGAGAAGAAGTGGAAAGAGCGAATTCTTGGACATCAGTCTAGGCTACCGACGTATGAAGAAGTGTTGGAAAGGAGAGAGGACGTATGGAACTATCACCAAAAGTAAAGTCGCAAATCGATACGATTTTAAAAGTAGACCGTTTGACGAAATGGGGTGTAGGCATCATCGGAATCGGGCTTGTCGTCAGTTTTTTGATTTACGCCTCGTATTGGACACTCTCTGACGGCGTTGTTACAGGAACATTATATGCCGTGCTCGCCGCAATCTTGACGGGTATTTTTATTCAATATCGGATGTGGCTACGCTTTGTGACGAATCAAACGGCACGTAACCTCTTATCAATCAAAATGATGGCACACACGCTCGCTTTGACCGGTATCGGGATTTACGGACTCTTTTACTTTACGAGTGAAACGACAGGCACACAATCGTTCCGCATGTTCCTCCTTTCCCAGCTGACGTTTTTCGGGATTGAATACTTGGCGAAACGGTTCGATCGCGTCATTCAGTCTTATGATGAGAACTATTTGACGGATCAAGATTTAAAAGAAATTCGTGAAGTTCGAGAATACGAGAAGGAGCAACGTCGTGAACAAACGTGATCAGATGAGAGAGCTTGTCACAGTGGAAACTGAAAAGAATGGAGTCTTCACTTTTCTGTCGTGGATGGTCTGTATATCGTTGTTTGTGGCGACTGAAAAAGGATGGGTGTCAGCAGGAACTGTTCTTTTGATTGGTCAATTTGCGGGATTATTTGCGATTAAAAAATCTTGGAAGAAAGAAACGATTCAATTGAAGTATTTAACGAATCGAGACGCCAAACGTCACATACACTTGATGTCGATTTTTAATTTTTTGACGTTCCCGATTTTGCTCATCCTTATGTTCGGATGGGTAACGAAACAAATTGAGACACCTTACTTTATTGGGTTGATGGTGACTGGAGGTGTCATATCCGTCATCGGTCATAAATGGTACGAGCGATATATGGTTCGTCTCGACGAGAACTATGTCACGGAACGAGAGTTAAAAGAAGAACAAAAATGGGGGAGCGCGTGACTCACTCGAGAAAGTAGGAAGATGAAGTGAGGATTGCGACATATAATATTTGGAACCATGAAACGTCATGGCAAAAACGACTCGATGCGATTTGCCAAGAAGTGAAACGAATCGACGCGGACCTGGTTGCCCTGCAAGAAGTCCGTTCTTATGAGCAGGGGAGTGTGGCGCATGACATTGCAGAAGCGACAGGCTATCCGTTCTGCGTATTTCATCCTTATCCTGACTCACCGGACGAAGGACTCGCTTTTTTGAGCAAGGTTCCTTTGGGTTCAGTTGAAGCGATTTGGGAAAGTGACGTGGAAGAGTCTAACTTTTGTGCAACCCGAGTGACGCTTACGTTCGGCGGTCAGGAATGGGGACTCACGAACGTACATCTGAATTGGCGTTCCGTGTCGATTCGAGAACGTCAGATGGCAACGGTGCGAAATTGGCTACACAAAGGACGTCAAAAATCGGTCGAGGTGTTATGTGGGGATTTCAATGACCATCCTCAATCTTCTATTTATCATGATGTATCGGAGACAGGTTGGCTGGACGTGACGACGTTTGTTGCGGAAGAGCCACGGGCGACGCTAGACGTAAAGCACAACCCGTACCTACAATCCTCTCATCTCGAGCAGTCTGAACGATACGATTGGATTTTGATCCGTTCCGAGTGGAAAGACGTTGAGGTTCAGCATATCGATGTATTCGGCGACATGCGAACGAGTAGGGATGTTGTACCGAGTGATCATTACGGTGTGATGGTCGACTTTACCGTGAAATAATGGGAGGATGTGCTGCGGCGCGTCCTTTTTTATTTGAACAACCGAGCGATGAACCCCACACATGCCGCAAAGGGAAGAAGGAGAAGAAGCCCGAGCCATTGATCACGCCAGACGACAAACCAGAAAGCGGCTTGCAGACACAGGATGCCAACTGCGGCAAAGATCACGAATAAGAATGCTTTCTTACGGGTGGAGCGGTCGTCCCACCATTCTTTAAAGTAAGGAAAACTGCAGAAGAATGCCATGGCCATAAAGAAAATCGCAGGAAACAACATGACATCCCCTAACGTGCTATTCCCTTCAAATTCTAGCCACCTGGATAAGACAGATAACAGTATGCCAATCAACAGGAAGATGCCGCCCATGTGTTTCCCCTCATTTCTTTACTCGTTACTTGTATCATGCCCGTTCTCTCCCTAGTCGAAAACCTGAAGGAGTGATGGCTTTTTAGTGAAAGTGGTGACTTTTACATGAACGGTAAAAAAGTATTCGGCGACATTTTTTCGAATTGCTCTATCCAATTCTTTTTATACTCGATAGCATGAAAGCGTATCTGGAGAAACGGCTGGATATGAAATAGAAGCGCCAGAACTCTATAGAGTTGACGAGGACGAAGGTGATCGAGATTTCGGCGGATGCCTTCCAGTCGCGTGTCACGACTGAGAGGGTCTCGATAAAGCGTTCGGGTGATCGGACGGACAAAGCGAGACTTGATGACATCACTCTAAAAAGCCCGTTTCCTTTTTCGAGAAATCGAAGAATAGAGGAGAGTTGTTTATGTGTGGAATCGTAGGAATGATCGGACAAGTTGGAACGAAAGAGATTTTATTAAAAGGGCTTGAAAAGCTCGAGTATCGCGGCTACGACTCGGCAGGGATTGCCTTGGTCGGTGAGGACGTTCGTACATTCAAAGAAGTGGGACGAATCCAAGCACTCCGTGACATCGTACCGGCTGACGCTGAAGGAACCATCGGAATCGGTCACACGCGTTGGGCGACACACGGGGTACCGAGCGTACCGAACGCCCACCCGCACCAAAGTACGACAGGACGTTTCACCCTCGTGCACAACGGCGTGATCGAGAACGATGAACAATTGAAAGCCACACTTGATGTACCCTTCCTCTCGGAGACGGACACGGAAGTCATCGTCCAGCTCATGGAGAAGCACTTCGTCGAGCTCGGTGATGTCGAGGCGGCGTTCCGCAA
>NZ_JACSKL010000009.1:0-100965 GCF_018617585.1 Exiguobacterium sp. s129 | reverse complement strand
AAAAACCTGAGCCCGGTTGAATACCGGACGCAGGTTCTAAAAGTCGCTTAACAAAATTATTTAGTGTCTAACTTTTTTGGTTCAGTTCACTCGTGTCGCCTTTTATAGTTCCTTCATCATCATGTAATAGTCAGATCCAGGTGGGTAGTCCGGTAGCACACCGGCGACCGTATAGCCAAAGCGCTCATAAAATGATTTCGCCTGAAACGAGAACGTCGTCAACTTCACACGCGTCGCACCGAGCGACTTCGCAATCGTCTCCCCTTCTTCAAGCAACCGACTCCCGAGCCGCTGTCCCTGAACGTTCGACTCCACCCATAAACGGTCTAAATCGAACCATCCCCAATACACACTCCCGTACAAGCCAGCAATGATCCGTCCTTCTTGCTCGATTTTCAATTGAACAGCCGGTACAATCGCCTCGCGAATCTCGCGATGATGCGCAGAGTGAACATTATTATAATCACGTAGCTTCCCAGTCAAAAACTGTTGAAATGACTCGTCTTCTTCATGGATTCGTACAATTGTATGCATTAATTCTCCACCGTCCCATTCACAAAAAACGTAATCAGCTCCTGCTCTTCCTCATTCACCTCACGATTGACAAGTGTAGCATATGATTGGGTGATTTTTTCAATATTTCCCGGGAAATCGTTCGAAATCTTGGCGATTCTTTTCAAAGTAAGGCAATCTGCTGCGAACGCTTCACGACTTACCATCTCACCGTGTGACCAGACGATCTGTTGTGCATCAAATGTCTCTAGTACATGTAACAATCGAAGTGTCTCTTCTGGTGTCATTCGCCATGTCGGGGCATACAAATTTGCATACAACGCGTCTCCTAAAAATAAGACGCGTTCTTCCACGACATAGATAACGACCGAATCTTTCGCATGGTCGCCACCGACATGCCTCAATATGACATGGATCCCACCAAGATCGAGCGTCAACGACTCCTGAAACGTCAGTGTCGGCAGAACGATTTGAATGTCTCGCGAATCACCATACTCTTCGCGGATCGCCTGGGCACAAAACTCGATTTCAATTCCTTCAGCAACTCGTTGATTCAATGATGCATCGTCCCAAGCGTAAGGGACGAGCTTCTCCATCTCGTGCTTTGTCGCCTCGCTTGCGATTGAGACCACTCCTTCTAAGGCAGGTAGCCCGAAGATGTGATCCCAGTGCCAATGTGTCAATGCGACCATTGAAGGCGCACGGAGGCCACGCTCTTGAAGCTGTTCTAAAAAGGTTGAGGCATGCGCCACGGAGTTGCCTGCGTCAATGAGTAATGTATGGGTGTCACCGACAACGGCACCAAGAATCGGACGATCCGTATGCGCAAGCGGCGTCATATACCAAAAACGTTCCGAATGTTTGATCAAGGTTTGCATGAACGGCTCGACTCCTCTTCTATCAATTTGGTTAGTTCTTCAAATGAAGAACGCTCATCATTTTTGATTCGGACATGACGAAACGGGATCCGATCAAGCAATGTAAGCTCACGTCGCTGTCTGTCCGCCAATACCGCAATCGTTCCCGATACACCGACAAGGTTACGTTTCGATGCATAGGACCCTGTCGTGTAATACTCGACAAATCCCTGTTGCCATTCAATCGGTCGCTCGTCGTAGACGAATGGAAATATCCGAGCGACATCGTTTAACTCCAAATAGACGATGATTGGTTCGATTGGTTTAAGAATCGATGAAATTTCTTGAACGTATGTTTCAATCGCCTCTAACGAAACGTCTTGGGCGACCATCCCAATCGTGAACGGGTTTTGAAGCAACGCACATTCAAAGATGACGTCACGTTCTTCCTGCTCGAATTTCGTTACATAACGCCGCCATCGTTCGCACATGATTCGTGTGTGAAGTGCAAAGGGCAACTCATAGACATCTGTTCCTACGCGCTCTTCCCCTTCATCGTAACGAACGAGCCATCCGTCTTCAATTTCATCAAGAATCGTACCATGTGAAGGTGGTTCCGTTACCCAGTAGATTTCATGCAGATCGACGGGGTGAGCAGCGTCCACTTCCGAATAGAAGACACCTACTTTCAACGCACATATCTTTTCAGCAAATGTGGATTTCCCACTTCCCGGCAACCCCTCAATCAACCACAATTTCCCCATACTTAAAACCCCTCACCATCTGAATATCCATCGTATTGAAACCATTGGTTGCCACCATTGTTCTTCGCAATATACATAGCCGCATCCGCTTGCTGAAGAATCGAATCAATCGTTGAGGTAGATTGGATTGTGGCGACCCCGATACTTACTGTAAGACGTATGGTTTCACCATTTGACGCGTTTATTCCCTGGGAAATAACGTTGTTCATCTCCTTTACGCCAACAGGTACATCCTCTTGAACGACAACGAATTCATCAGCTGAAAATCGATATACTTGACCTCCGAACGTTTCCACGAATCCGCTCAATCGTTGTGCGATTTCAATCAATAACTCATCTCCGATCAGGTAACCATATTGATCATTAATCCGTTTGAAGTCGTCTATATCGATCAACAACAATGTGACTGTTTGTGAACGCTGAATCTGTCTATATAGATCGGTCATGAGTGTATATCGATTACAGAGTTTTGTTAGTTGATCCTGTGTCGCAATTCGAATCATTTCGCGTTGTTTCCGCTCTTTCCGAATTCCGTTCTCTAACCATCTTGCAAGCAACCGAATCGTGTCTGCCAACTCTTGCAGGGTTTCTTCGTCGAGTTGATCGTTTAAATTGCCTTGCTCCGCCAATAAGACAATCCACCCGAACACTTGGTGTTTATGTGTCAAAGGGAAGCTGACAATTGTTGTGAACTCAATTCCATCTACAATCAGTTCTCCTTCTTGAAGAGTTTGTGAACCGACCGTCGTCAGTTGATGGAGGGTGCGCAGTTCTTCTTCCTCCCACATCAGACGAGACACCCCGTTCTCGACCAAGAGACGATGTGAGGATTCACTTGAGAAGATCACCGCATGCGAGTAACCGACCCATTCCAATAAGATTTCTTGAACTCGTGCCAACTGGTCTTGAAACGGCATACGAAGTGCCGTCGCTTCATACAATGCCTCTACGACTTGTTGGCGTTTGATTTGTCGCCGTGACATTTCTGTATGTTCAATCTCTGCCATGACCCAGTGTGTGAACGACTCGAGCGCATGTAGATTCTCTTCAGTGAATGTTCTCGCCTGAGCATCTACCACACAAAGAGTGCCGATGACGTGACCTTGTTTCGTCCGGAGCGGCACCCCGGCATAGAACCCGACTTGATCGAGCCACGGACTGTCACTCTCAAATGCTTCAGCTGCCACATCTTCAATCACAATCGGACGTTCCGACGTGACGACTCGCGTACATAGCGTCCACTCCCGCTTAAGATGAGAAGATTCAAGTTCGATCCCGACACACGATTTGAACCATTGCTGGTCCGTCGTCATGATGGAGATGAAGGCAATCGGCATCTGAAACGTTTGTGCGACCAAACGAGAAATCCGATCAAACCGTTCTTCTTGTGGCGTGTTTAAAATCTCCAATCGTAAGATGGCCTTTATTCGCTTTATCTCGCGTTCATCAAGTGAAGGATGAAGTAACTGCGACGGCTGTTCAATTTTCGATAAGACTGCCTGGTGAGAATGCAAGATTTCGAGTGCCTCATCTAGGTTTTCGAGCGCCATCGGGCGGCTAAAGAAATAACCTTGAATTTCATCACAGCCGAGCTGACGTAAAATACGATACTGTTCTTCCGTTTCAACGCCCTCTGCTGTCACTTCGAGTTCTAACTTTTTAGCGAGTGACACAATCAGTTTGACGATTTCGTATTCTTTCATCCCATTCTCTTGATCGAGTTGTGCAACGAATGATCGGTCAATCTTGATGCCATCGATTTCAAATAGCTTCAAGTAATTTAAAGAAGAATAACTCACCCCAAAATCATCAATCACCAATCGGAATCCTTGCTGCTTCAACGATTCAACCGTTTTGATGGCAGCGACCGGTTCATGCATGAGTGTATGCTCCGTCACTTCGAACTCAAACTGCTCCGGCTTCAGGTCGTATGACGAAATGATGGTCACCAATTCATTCATGTGATGCTCATGAAACAAATTCGGCGACACATTCACGGCGACACGACGACCTTCGAATTGCTCTGCATGTGCAGATACGTCCTGACAGACTCGATTCATGACGAACTGCGTCACGTCTTCAATAAGCAATGACTGTTCCGCCACACGAATGAACGTTTCAGGAGAGACGAACCCAAGTACCGGACTATTCCAACGAATGAGCGCCTCGAAATGAATCGACCCATCCATCGACACTTTCGGTTGATAGACCATATATAGTTCATCTTGTTTGATTGCTTTCACAAGCTCCGTCTCAATCATAATCTCATCAATATAACGCTGAACATACTCATCATGTTCATATAGATGAATCGTTTGGTTACCGTTCTGACGTGCCTCTAATAAAGCCGTTGAGGCGTTCATGATGACGCGATCGGCGTCAGCAACTCCCGAACTGATGCCGATACAACTTGATAACGGAAATTCTGCATCGGCCACTTTGTAAGAATGACCCGCGATGACATCAAGTAAATGTTCCGCATACATATAGGCCGTCTTCATCGGGACATGGGCCAAGACCGCGATAAAATCTTCCCCATCGACCCGACCGATGATGGAACCTTTCGGGAGCGTATTCGCCAATTGACGCGTGATATCTTTAATCAATTCATTTGAGCGCTCCACCCCTTGGAGCGACATCATCATCTTGAAACGATTGATATGTAGGCGTATCACACTTGTTTCTTCCGTGCTCTGTCGATCAAACAGTTGATCAAGATCCAATTTGACTTTCATCAAATTCGGCATCCCCGTCAAATAATCCATATGTTCGATACTACGTAACAACTTGATTTCCGCTTCTTCTGACAAATCCGTCGTCAAACTGAGCACATAGCGCACGACACCCGATTCATCTTCGATTGGCACAAGCATAGAGGAGGCGAATCGGGCCGTATTGGATTCGATATTCATTTTTGACATGAAATAGACAGGTTCCCCTGTCTCGACGACCGCATCATAATGTCCAATCAATTCATTCGCCACTTCTGAGCGATACATCTCATGTAAATACTGACCTTCCACATCATCCGGAAGTGAAGAAGCGACTTTCCCTTGATCGCTCACATGAACATAACGATAGCCTTCATCCGTCACTTCCATTAGAAATACCATTCGATACAAGCGTGTGAACAGCTCGAATAGATAATATGGGTCGCCTTTCATCCGTTGCATCGTATACCTCCACCTGTTCCTTTTTCTTATAGTGTAGTTGGTTTCGCCCCGACTAGGGAGAAAACCTTTGAAAAAATGGGAAAACGTTTTTCATTCATACAAAAACACCTCCTCAATCTGAGAAGGTGTTCGTCGAATCAAAGCAACTCGTTCGCTAGTAGGCGATAGACGTTCAAGCGATCTTCTTGCTTATGTTGGATGCTACAAATCATCGCTTCATCGAAACCATAGCGTTCCGATTCATCTCGCAACTGTTCCGCGATTTGTTTTGGCGTCCCCACGAGGTGGATCGCTCGGTTGTTGGCGATATGAATTTTATCGACTTCTGTGAGCGGATAGTCGTGGGCTGCTTCCGGACTCAATAACTGTCTCAACTGTCCGCGCATCAAGAAGAGCCGCGACAAATCAGACGGTCGAGCCAAATATTCGGCCTCTTCTTCCGTCTCTGCTGTCGTGACCAAATACGTGACGCTGATGTCCGGTTTCTCCATAAAATCAGAGGGAGTGAAGTGGTGGCGATACGTATCGAGTGTTTCGGCACTCAGTTCGCCATTGAAAAATTGAGCAAACGAATAACCGAGTCCCATTCGACCGGCTTGCACGGCACTGTTCCCACTCGATCCGAGTAACCACGCTTCTGGTAGCGTGACGCCTGTCGGGGCTGCCGGCGTGTTCTTATACCACCGCTCTTCCGGTGCTTCATCTTTGATCAATTGAAGCGTCGTATCGAGCTTCTCGTAAAGACCGTCCATCATTGGCTTCTGCCCTTGTGACATCGCATAGATGGCGTTCGCGTCCCCGCCTGGTGCGCGTCCGACACCAAAGTCGATGCGTCCTGGTGCCAGGGCGCTGAGCGTCTTGAACACTTCCGCCATCTTCAGTGGCGAATAGTGCATCATCATGATGCCGCCTGATCCGAGACGAATCTTGTTCGTTTTCGCCGCCAGATAGGCCGCAATCACCTCTGGAGCCGAACTTGCGAATGACATGCCACCATGGTGCTCCGCCATCCACATCCGGTAATATCCTAACTCCTCTGCGACTTGTGCGAGCTCGACCGCGCTGTTCAGCGCATGCTCGCCTGTATGACCCGACGTGACCGGCGCCTGGTCTAACACACTCAATCTCATGATGCATTCTCCTATCTCTATAATGAAGTTTCTAAATATCTTGAATTTGTTGGACTCGCCGTCATCATACTAAATGCCTCTATGGAATACGAATGTTTTGCCTAGTGTCCACTTTATATTTTTCAGAAAATTTACGCATTCGGTTGATAGCACCTGGTCATATTTTTTATACTAATAAAGAAATACGTTTTAATAAGGGCTGGATGTGTAATGGGGATACATAGACAGTATAAACACTTCGGGGAAATGGGGAATGCATCATGAATGGTTCATCAACACCAGACGGAAAGAAACCTTCTTTTTCGAGTCGAGACTTTTTTAAGTTCTTGATTCCATCGCTCATCGGCATCATGTTTTTCATCGTACCAATCTCATCAGAAGAAGGCTTTACGATTCCGGTCGCTTTCTTATCCAATCTATTGATTGAGTGGATTGGCGAATTCGTCCCGACACTCGCTGTCATCATGATGGGGATTTCGATTGTCGGATCTTTATTGTTGTTTACGGCACGCCCTGCTTTTATGGTGGAACGACCGTCCATCAACGCACTCTTTAGCGTGACACCGTTTTGGTTCGTCATGCGCATCATCGGTTTTGTCGCCGGTGTCATGACGCTACTCACACTCGGACCAGAGATGATTACGTCAGAATTTACTGGGGGCTTGTTGCTCTTTGATTTGATTCCAATCTTGTTTGCGACATTCTTTTTTGCAGGTATGTTGTTACCGCTCCTCTTGAACTTTGGGCTTCTCGAGTTCGTCGGGACGTTCTTGATGAAAATCATGCGCCCACTCTTCCGCTTGCCAGGGCGCGCCTCACTCGACTCGCTCGCTTCATGGGTCGGGGATGCGACGATTGGGATTCTACTGACGACAAAACAGTATGAGGAAGGCTATTACACGAAACGGGAAGCATCGATCATTGCGACGACCTTCTCCGTCGTCTCCATCACGTTTACTATCGTCGTCTTACAATACGTCGAACTCGACCAATACTTCCTACCGTACTACGGGGCAATCGTCTTATCTGGCTTGGTCGCAGCGCTCATCATGCCGCGGATTTATCCACTATCTAAAAAAGCAGATACGGCCTATGAGAAGACAGAGCTCAAACCGGAAGAAGACGTGCCGTCGAACGTTTCACTTGGGAAGTGGGCATTGATACAAGCGCTACAAAAGTCACGTTCAAGCAAAAGTTTCCTAGAGACACTCAAAGACGGCTTCAAGAATGTCCTCGACATGTGGATCGGCGTACTCCCTGTCGTCATGGCGGTCGGAACAATTGCGGTCGTCATCGCAGAATATACGCCGTTCTTTACCATTATCGGGAAGCCGTTCGAACCGATCCTGATGCTCTTGCAAGTACCCGAGGCTTCGGAGGCTGCTCAGACGATGGTCGTCGGTTTCGCCGATATGTTCTTGCCGGCCGTCCTCGGAAGCGGCATCGAGAGCGAATTGACACGTTTCGTCATCGCCACACTGTCCGTCACTCAACTTATCTACATGTCTGAAGTCGGGGGCTTACTGCTCGGTTCAAAACTACCGATTTCATTCCTCGACCTCGTCTTAATCTTCTTATTACGGACGTTCATCACGCTTCCGATCATCGTCGGAATCGCGCATCTTGTCTTTTAACGAAAACGACGCCCTTTCTCTTTTATGAGATGGGGCGTCCTTTGTATACTAAAAGAAAAAGGAGGGAGACCTAGATGGAGCACCCATTTGCAGGACAACTCGAGGTCGCGAACAACGGCTATGCTGGAATCATCGCCCCGGAGCTTTATGTGAACGATCGTTATCACGGACGCTGGACATTAAAGCGCTCTGTACAGATTGAAGGCGTGCCCGTCTTGCTCCAACGCCAGTTCGAGAACGGAAAGAACAACTGTACGTTAACGTCCATTACCGCCATTTTCCGCTTTTACCGAGACCATGGGTATACGAATATCCCAGATGATGTGACGCAGATTCAAGAGGATGTACGCGAGATCGCCTTCATACATCATTTCAAAGACGAGAAAGGGACGCCCCCGACTCAAATCGCCACCATCATCACGAAATTATGGAAGCGATACGGGTATGAAGGTCGAGGGAGTTCCCGCTATCTATGGAAATGGTCGACGTTTGAGCGTGAGCTGAAAGCGAGTCGCCCATTTGTATTGAATATGGCGAACGGCTTTTATAAAAATCATTCCGTCACCGGAATCGGTTATTTACAGTTTGAAAAACGGGGGTTTTCGGACGTCATCTTGTTAGCCGTGCTCGATAATCGTTCAAAAGACGTGCGCTATATCGACTTCAATGAATTCAATTTCTGGGGAAGTATCACGCGCGTCCATCCGCCAGCCACTCATCCATAATCGTTTCAAGCGCTTGTCCGATTCTTAACAGATGCTCACGCTTGGCATATGACCCGTAATGTAGCCCGTTTGAATCCCGACCATTCCCGAGCCCGACGAACACTTCAGACGGTTTCATATGAAGTCCAATCATCGGGATGCCCGATTCATGGCGTCCGATTTCATAAGTGATGGCAGGATAAGCTGATAGCCTCCCCGTAGTCGAGAAACCTGTGAAGGCACGACAATTCTCTCGCCCGAGCACAATCAAACGGGTCGGGTTGATGGTTGTAATTGTGCGCTCCAGTAACTCGATCGAGGTCGGATGCTCCATCCAACCGCGTCCGGCCTTCATCTTCCCCATTTGTTCATACGTCGCAAGTTTAAAAAAATCGACGTGGATGACAGAGGCCGGATTGTCATAAAACGTTCGCCCCATCCCGTTCAACAGCGCCTCAAGTTTGGCGCCACCCGGTTTCCCAAACCAGCTCGTCGTCGCGCGACCCGATTCGAAATAGGACGATGCTCGTTCTATCGTTTCTTGCAGCGCCTCTTCATTTCCTAGGTAATCTTCAAACGAGAGCGCGTTCCGCCAATAGAACTTTTGGGCTTTCCCCGTTCTCGGTGTCCCGTCTCGATGTAAAAATTCGCCGCGTGACGGGTTCGTCCCGATGGTCAGCCATTGATTCGGACGAGGACGACCGTACCAAAGGACAGGCGATGCCTCCGAAATCAGTTCTTGGCCAAACGATGTCTCACATAACATCGCTTGAAATCGGATCACATCTTGTAACAATTGTACTGCCTCCATGTCATCCCTCCTCTCCCGTTCGTTTCCCGCTTTCGAGAGTTTTTGAACTACTCCCACCTACGCGTTGCTTAGAGGTGGGAGATTCCTGAGTTATCCTCTCTATCTAGAGAAACATTATCAGGCTAGCCCCGTCGTCCCGACGGTTGAAGAAGCTAAGATTCGTTCAGCTTCTAATTTCAAATTCATACCTGCGTTAATATCGCGATCATGATGGACTCCGCAATTCGGACACGTCCATTCACGTAAGCGCTTCGTCTTAACGTCTTTGTGTTTGTAGCCGCAGCAAGAACATAGTTGGCTGGAAGCAAAAGTTTTACTAACCTTTACGACTGTCTTGCCGTACCAATCGGCTTTATATTCCAACATTCGATGGAACTCCGACCAGCTTACGTCAGAGATTGCTTTGCTCAACTTGCGGTTCTTCTGCATATTCTTAACTTGCAAGGTTTCAATTCCGATGATGTCGTGGTTTTTGACAATCTCGGTCGACACCTTGTGTAAGAAATCATTGCGCTTGTTCGCGATTTTCTCATGAATTCGAGTGACTTTACGTTTCTGCTTTTGATAATTTTTAGCTTCAGATAATTTTACTTTCTTATTTAGAGCGATCAACTGACGTCGAGAAAGCTTGCGTTGCTCTCGGACTAACTTCTTTTCTAGGGATACGAAATAACGGTCGTTCGTATATACGGTTCCGTTTGACAAGATGGCGAAATCTTTTAAACCCACATCCACACCAACTGACGAACCGGTCTTAGGGAGTTCGTTGATTTCTTGCTCAACGAGCAAAGATACGAAGTATTTACCCGAAGCCGTGCGACGAATCGTGGCATTAATAATCCGGCCCTCGACCTGCTTCGAGTTGGCAAAGCGCACCCATTTAAGCTTCGGAAGCTTGAGTTTGTTACCGATGATTGATACTTCAGGAAGTTGGGACTTTCCCTGGATATTCGTCTTATAGGATTGGACAGGGTTTCGCTTAGACTTGAAGCGAGGTCGTTCGTTCTGCTTCTTGAAAAAGCGGTCGTAGGCATCGGCTAGATGCTTGACACTGGTCTGCACAGAGGTGCTATCAACTTCTTTTAACCAGTCGAACTGCTGCTTCAACAAAGGGATTTCTTTCGAACAAGAGCCGTAAGACAGTCCTTTTCCTGTCGCCTTATAGGTTTCATCCCACTTCGCCAAGAAGTGGTTGAAGACGAAACGCGAACAACCGATCGTCTTGGCGATCAGGATTTCCTGCTCTTTTGCCGGATAGATTCTGAATTTGTAAGCCTTATGTTTCAACATGATTTTTCACCTCCTTGAAAGATATTATACCCGAAAGGATGGTGGGCGCTTCATTTCCCACTTTCACTAGGGCTTCGCCCTGAACGTTTAGAAGTGGGAGTATTCTCGCCTAATTTTGATAAAATGCGTTATAGTGAGAGGACAAAGCCAAACAAAGGACGTGTATACATGCGCATCAATAAATTCATCAGTGAATCAGGCAAGGCGTCCCGTCGCCAAGCCGATCGTCTCGTCGAAGAGGGACGCGTCACCATCAATGGGAAAAAAGCAAAAATCGGCGATCAGGTCAAACCGGGGGATGAAGTCCTCGTCAACGGTTCGGTCGCACGTGTCGCACGAAACAACGTGTATATCGCCGTTCATAAGCCGGTCGGGATCACGAGTACGACAGAGAAGAAAGTAAAAGGAAACTTGGTCGACATGGTCAACCACCCGCTCCGCATCTTCAACATCGGTCGTCTTGATAAAGACTCGGAAGGTCTCATCCTCATGACAAACGACGGCGATATCGTCAACGAGATTCTTCGCGCAGAAGGCGAGCACGAGAAAGAATACATCGTCTCGGTCGATAAGCCAATCACACCGGAGTTCGTCGAACAGATGGAAGCCGGCGTCAAAATCCTCGGGCAGAAGACGCTTCCGTGTAAAGTCCGCCCGCTCTCGAAGTTCGACTTCAACATCACCCTCACGCAAGGACTCAACCGTCAAATCCGTCGGATGTGTGAGGCGCTCGGATACGAAGTGTTCCGCCTCCAACGCGTGCGTGTCATGAACATCACGCTCGGGAAACTCCCGCCTGGACAATGGCGCGACCTTTCGAAAAAAGAACGTGAGCAGTTGTTCCGCGAATTGAATTACGAGCCGAAAGAATGGTACTAAAACAAGCCTAGACGCGCGTCTAGGCTTGTTTTTTATTCTGGTCGAAGTGATGCGACATGGTCGGTCTCACGACGAATGAAACGTTTGAGTTGAGCGCTCAAGTCATCGAGCTGGCCCATTGTCGTCCTCATTCTACATTTCATATGAATGTGGTCAAATGAGTCAAACTGCCATTCATCATGAATGAAAATATCGACTTGGATGGTCCCGATGCGGTCAATCAACGTGAAGGTTAGATTGACTTGCAAATCATCCGAATCCTCTTCTTCATCGAGCAGTCTCCATGTGATTGGTTCTTTGCCCCACGCTTGATTGAATTGATCGATCTTTTGATGAAGATCCTCAAGACTCGCATCATCTAAATAAATCAACTGATTACTGGTGCAGGCAGAAGACCGAAGTTGAAGCTGAACTTGATAAAACAGCTCCGTTTCATCCATCCATACTCGTTCCATCTCAAACTGAATCATGACTTCACCTCTTTTCTTAATATAACACGAGGTGTCATCACATCAGGATGCTCTCTCGATTATTTCGCCGTCACGCCACCGTCTACCGGAAGTTCGATCCCGCTAATATGATTCGCTTCGTCTGACGCGAGGAAGAGGACGGCTGCCGCCACCTCATCCGCTTGTCCGAGATTCGGCAAAGCGATTTGATTCAAGAAGTGCTGCTTATAGTCCGGATGTTCCATATGCGGCGCACTCATCGGTGTCACGATATACCCCGGATGCACCGAGTTGACCCGAATGTTTTGCTTCCCGTAATCGACGGCCGCTGCTTTTGTGAGAGAACGGACAGCACCTTTTGAGGCCGTGTATGCCCCGGCACCTGCCATACCTGTCAGTGCTGAGATGGAGGAGATGTTGACGATTGATCCTCCGCCATTCTCTGTCATGAGCGGAATCGCATACTGCGTCCCTAACATTACCCCATCGATGTTGATGCGATACGTGCGCGCCCAGTCCTCTTCTGTCTGTTCCAAGAACGGTTTCGCGAGTGCGATTCCGGCATTATTGATGAGGATATCCAATTTTCCACACGTCGCTTCCACTTCTGCAAATACGTCTTCCCAACTTGAACGTGAGGTCACGTCATGCTTCACCGCGATGGCTTCCCCACCTTGTGCACGAATCGACTCGACTACGCTTTGTACCCCTTGTTCATTGATATCTGTTGCGACAACCGTCGCCCCTTCTTTGGCGAATAGACGTGCCGTCGACTCTCCCATACCGCTTCCTGCCCCTGTGATGACCGCTACTTTCCCCTGTAAACGCATTGTCCCAGCTCCATTCGTTAAATTGTGATAGTCTAACTATCATAATAATAATTGGATGTGACATTAATCTCAACGAAACTGCTCGAAGACGATATACTTATGACAGACAATGAGGTGATCGAATTGAGTAAACGACAACAAAACAAAGAAGAACGAATCCAGCTGATTATCCAAGAGGCCGAACGCTTATTTTTAGAGAATGGCTTTGAGAAAGTTCAAATGCAGGACATTGCGGATGCGGCAGGGATTGGGGTAGCGACACTGTTTCGCTATTTTCCGAAGAAAGACCAATTGATCGTCGCAGCGGCCGTCAAAAATCTACAGCCGACACTCGAGCGATTTGAACAGTTTGTGAACGAGGAAGGTAACGCCTATGAACGGCTCGAGATTATCTTGAACTATTTTTTCGAGATGCAGTTGAAGCGGACGGACCACGCCCGTTTTCGTGAGGCGTTCGAGAGCTATGCATCGTTCGTCGCCACACCCCTTCCTGGCATCGAGACATACATTGACGTACAACGACGAATCATGCAGACGCTTGAACCGTTGATCGAAGACGGAAAGCGTGATGGCTCGTTCCGACCAGATATCGATGTGAAAGTGACAATTGTTACGATCATCAATGCATTCGGGACGTTCGGCAACAATATCATGCTGAAGTCGCATATCAGTTATTTAGAGGACGATATCGAACCGGCTGTGCAAATCAACGTATTAAAAGAGATGTTACTCGCATCCATTCGGGCATAAGAAAACCCCTTCCTTGTGAAGGGGTTTATTCGTGAAGTTCTAACGGTAGTCCATCCGGGTCGAAGAAGAAAGTCATCTTCTCTCCTGTAAAATCATCACGACGAATCGGTTCTGTCGCAATCCCACGTTCGTTTAATTCGGCAACGACGGACTCGATGTCGTGGACTTTAAACGCCAAGTGTCGAAGACCGCGCGCCTCTGGGAAATTTGGACGCTCGGGACTATTCGGTTTGATGAACAGCTCGAGCTCATATGTACCAAGACGTAAGTCGATTTTGTGATCCTGTTTCTCCGGGCGGTGGTGTTCTCGAATCACTTCGAATCCGAGTGCCTCGACATAAAACTGCTTGGCTTTATCGTAATCCGACGCAATGATTGCGACGTGGTGAATCGTATTTAAGTTCATCATTCTATTCCCGTATACAAAAAAAAATGAGCACCTCTCACTAGAGGTGCTCTCGAAAGTCTACCGCGACGGACCACGCTCCACAACGTGCTCCTCAAGGGAATGTCCGCCGTCTTACATAGACCAGCTCATCGCATGTACTCAACTATATGCGAAACCTACGTCCTCGTCAATCTTTTCTTCAAATCCGGTTGACATCTTCCTAATTTTTAGGATAATCAATAGTGTTAGCACTCTTTATAAAAGAGTGCCAAAATACAGACAAAAAAGGGAGAACGATCATGACAAAGAAACAGTTTCAAACGGAATCGAAACGAATTTTAGAGTTGATGGTCCACTCAATTTATACACATAAGGACATCTTCTTGCGCGAGCTCATCTCGAACGCAAGTGACGCGATCGATAAGATGTATTATCGCGCCCTCTCCGACGAGAGCATCGAGTTCAACAAAGACGATTACTTCGTCAAAATCGAACTCGATAAAGAGGCACGGACGATTACGATTCGCGACACGGGCATCGGGATGACAGAAGAAGAACTTGAAACGAACCTCGGAATTATTGCAAAGAGCGGTTCACTCGCCATGAAACAGGCGACGAAGATGGAAGAAGACCATAGCCTCATCGGTCAATTCGGGGTCGGATTCTATTCTGCATTCATGGTCGCTGACCGTGTGACCGTGCGGACTCGCTCGATTGACAGTGATCAAGGATACGTATGGGAGTCAGAAGGCACAGACGGCTATGCAATCGAACCGACAGACAAGGCGGACATCGGTACAGAAATCACGCTCCACTTGAAAGCAGACACTGAAGATGACGCGTACTCGTCATTCCTTGAAGAGTATGAAATTCGTTCGCTCATCAAGAAACATTCGGACTTCATCCGTTATCCAATCAAACTCGATGTGACGAAACATCGTCAAAAAGAGGACTCAGAAGAGTATGAGGACTACAAGGAAGAAGAGACCGTCAACAGCATGGTGCCGATTTGGCGGAAGCGTAAGAGCGAACTCAAAGATGAGGATTATAAGGCGTTCTATCACGAGAAGCGCTACGGTTTTGATGAGCCGCTCAAGCACCTTCACTTGAACGTCGACGGGACGATTCGATATCAATCAATCCTCTACATCCCGTCAACGGTTCCGTTCGACTATTACACGAAAGAATTTGAGAAAGGGCTCGAGCTCTACTCGAACGGCGTGTTGATCATGGAAAAGTCACCCGACCTCTTGCCGGACTATTTCGGTTTCGTCAAAGGGATGGTTGACTCTGAAGACCTCTCACTCAACATTTCCCGTGAAATGTTGCAGCAAGACCGTCAGCTTCGCGTGATTGCGAAGAACGTGAAGTCCAAAATCAAAGGGATGCTCGAGAAGATGCTCCAAAACGAGCGTGAGGACTACGAGAAGTTCTACGAGTCGTTCGGTCGCCAATTGAAGTTCGGTGTGTACGACCAGTTCGGCGCAGCCAAAGACGAATTGAAAGACTTGATTCTCTTCCATTCTTCTCATGAGAAGAAACTCGTCTCGCTCAAAGAGTACGTTGAGCGGATGAAAGAAGATCAGAAGTATATCTACTATGCGACAGGCGAATCGATTCATCGCATCGACCTCTTACCACAAGCAGAGCGCTTGAAAGAGGAAGGATATGAAATCCTCTACTTCACAGAAGAAATCGACGAGTTCGCAATCAAGATGCTGCAGTCGTATGACGACAAAGAGTTCAAGTCGATTGCGAGCGGCGACCTCGGTCTCGATGACGCGGAAGCGAAATCGCTCAACGAGGACAACCAAGACCTGTTTACATTCATGAAAGAAGAGCTCGGAGACCGCGTCAAAGAAGTGCGTGCCTCGACACGCCTCAAGTCACATCCGGTCTGCTTGACGGTCGCAGGTGACGTCTCGATTGAGATGGAGAAGATTTTGAACGCGATGCCAAACGGCGGCGGCATGAAAGCGGAGAAAGTGCTCGAAGTGAATGCTGAGCATGCCATCTTCCAGACACTCCAACGAGTGTATAAAGAAGATGAAGCGAAAGCGAAACAATATACAGACCTCTTATACCAACAAGCCCTTCTCATTGAAGGGTTACCAATTGAAGATCCGGTAGCATATTCGAATGCGGTGTGTGCGTTGATGGCGGAGTGACTCTAAATAGCAAATGCCCTCATCTGAATGAAAATATCATTCGGAATGAGGGCATTTTAATTATTTAAAGTTATTATATGTTCCTAAAAGCTGCATCTGTTTCACTTCATGCAACAAGCTCTTTTCGTCTTCTTGCTCATGAATCTCCGCAATTCGATGACCCATCCGCTCAATCAACCCGACGACGAGAGCATTCCCCATCGTGAAGTATCGCTTGCGGTCTGTCATAGTCGCGGTCCATCCGTATGGGAAGCCATTCAACCCTTCACATTCTTCCGGACGCAAATAGCGCAATTTTTTCGTATGCGGGTCTTCGATAACATGGCTCGAACGATTGCACGTTCCTTCGCTCGTCAACATCGTTCTACCTGGAAGGTCTAGCGAATCTGGATATGACATGCCTCCTTCGGCATAGACATAGACGTGACCGCTCGCAGAAGTACGCTCGATTTTTTTCGGCCCTTTCATATAAGCCAATTCTTCTTTTTCTGTACGACCAGATTTTTTAACCTTTTCCGTATCTAGGTAGTAATGTTCTGGGGCAGGACCAAACTGTTCATACACCTCTTGGACGACTTCGCCGAGCGTCTTAGGTGTTTCTCGAACCGGGAGCGTCTCAAGCGTCGTCACTTGATTTCCCGTCATCACACCTGCATTTCGATAAGTCGCAGAGAATGTGTCCGAGATTTCGACGATGTCTTTCGGCAATTCGAATGTCGAGCCCGGATGCTTCTCGCTCGTCTTCTCCATGACCGGGAAAGTCGGTGCAAAGAACCCGTCTTTCAACAACCACTGCTCAGGATTTGCTTTCCCCGCTCGGGTTGAATGCTTTAAATCTGCTCGAGTCGCAAAGATGAAGATGCGACGGCGGCGTTGAGCAAAACCGTAATCGGCAGCATTGATGACTCGCCACTCGACCGTATATCCCTGATCGGCAAACGCACGAAGCATGACACTGAAATCACGCCCTCTTTGTTTCGCAGGTGACTTCATGAGGCGATCGACGTTCTCAAGTAAGACGTAAGGTGGCTTTTCCTGCTCGATGATGTTCATGATTTCCCAGAACAAGACACCCTTCTTCCCTTGAATCCCTTGCTCATTCTTCAAGCTACGTGACACGCTGTAGTCTTGGCACGGGAAGCCACCAACAAGCAAATGGTGTGGCCCTGCTTCCATCCACGACAGCGCGATATCCTCATTCACGTGTTGACCACGTCCTTTAAAACGTTCAGCATAGCAATCAAAGGCCGGTTGTACCTTCGTCGCCGGCTCCCACTGATTGCCCCAAACCACATCGAATTTGTCGGATGTAGGCTCGGCATTCACATCTTCAATTCCTTCAAGCGCGATGCGGAAACCTCCTACACCGGCAAATAACTCAACTACTTTAATCAATGGGAACACCCTTTCGTATTTTCTATCTTTAATTTACTTCATTTACACATTTCTCTCAATGAAAACAGTTTATCACCTATATCAAAAAGGATCAAGCCTATCCTATTTTATCTTTTCTACAAAATATAATCATAATCTATAGTAATATGTTAATAATAACCATTATTGGAGGTCTATATATTGTTGAAATTTGATTCAATCGAGTCACTTTTAAGTAAGACGAGTGAAATTGTTGGTAAAACTTTTGGTGAAATCGACACAGAAAATTATTTTGAACGACTTTCGAATGACAAGGGAATCCTCGGAAAAATAGTTGAAACAGGATTTTATGGATATCCTAACAACAACAAAGCCGAAGCGGACTTTGACAATTTAGGGGTTGAACTAAAAGTCTCCGGGTTCACAGTGACTAAGAAGGGGCTATGGTCTGCCAAAGAACGGATATCACTCTCTCAAATTAACTTTTCAAAAATCGTTGAGCAAGAGTTTCAATATAGTTCTTTAATTTCAAAAAACCGAAAAATTTTATTTATTTGGTATGAATTTGTCAAAGGAGGCGACCCTAGAGATTTTGTTATTCGTGACTATCAATTGTACGATATGACGGCCATCGAACCAGTAATCGAAAAAGATTACTTGGTGATTCAAGACTTTGTAAAGAAAGGGCTCGCACACGAACTATCTGAGGGAAACAGCGTCGTTTTAGGAGCCGCCACCAAAGGCGCGTCTGGGCAAACACAAGTTCAACCTTATTCTCCTATCAAAGCTAAAACAAGAGCCTTCTCGATTAAAAACTCTTTCATAAAAGGTGTCTTGAAAGAGCATCGCGCAAGCTATGATGTGCATCTATCGAAAGAACTTACACCGGAAGAGTGGTTGTGGAATCGATTGAGAAAGTTCAAAGGGATGACCCAGATTGAAATCCTGAAGACTGTAGACCCCGATTCTGCTAAAGATAAAATCCCGAAAGGCATAGGTGGAATGATTAAGAAACGTGTCATTGGCACCGAAGAGGATTTGGAGAAGGTCGAGATTTTCAATAAATTGACGTATGACATCAGGAGTATCCCCATAAAAACAAACTACTATCCCCTTGAAAAAGCAACCTTCCGAACTCTCCACAGAGAAGATTTTCAAGATGATTGGGAGATTTCTGATTGGAAGTTATTTTTTGAAGAGAGTACTTTCTTCTATGTCGGTTATCTCGGCGAAAAGAACTCCTCTAAAAATGGACAGCGAAAGTTAGAGTGTTTGTTCAAAGTCGCATTCACCCCTGACGAAATCGAGGACTTCGCAAAGACGTATAAACAGATTCAGAAGGCGCTTATCACAAACAAGATCTCGGACCTCCCAACAGCGACCAAATGTCCAGATTCTCCTCTAGTCATTTCTACGAAAGGCGGAAGAGGTGACTCTTGTTATGAAGCTTTTTTCAAAGGTGGACGAAAAACATGCTTCATGTTCAACAAAGATTTTTTACACAAAAAGTTTCAGCAATCCATGATGATTAAATCTTGAACATATTCTGTTGATAATCTGCTGGCTGTATAGGGAATACCTTCTCTAAGAACTCAAGGAGGAGAGGGTATGGCCAGAAACGTACCGAAAGCATCGAGTCCAGCCGTGTTCAAGACGATGAGCGGGAACCGCGGGAAAGATACGAAGATGGAAGTCAAAGTCAGAAAAGCGCTGTGGGCGGCCGGATATCGGTACCGCAAGAACAATCGCAAACTTTACGGGACGCCCGACATCTCGTTTCCTGGATTACGCGTCGTCGTATTTCTGGACTCCTGCTATTGGCACGGCTGTCCCCTCCACTTCAAATTGCCGAAGACGAATGCCGATTTTTGGCGCCAAAAGATTGGACGAAACATCGAACGCGATGCCGATGTCACACAACACTATGTCGAAGAAGGTTGGGTCATCCTTCGATTTTGGGAACACCAGGTCAATGATGATTTTGATCATGTCATCTATACCATCACTCATTTCGTTGATATGGCCAAGCAAAACCGACACATACGAAGTGGCTGAGATTAAAAGTACATCAGTCTAAATCTTCATCGAACATCGGTTCATCATAGGTCTCGGTCATTTCATCGACAAGTAGGTTCGCGTAGAATTCCTCTACGCGGCCTCTTTTTTCGCCTTTTTCATTCAAATATTCAACTACTTTGAACGTATCAGGTGCTTCAAGTCCGATAATGACAATGGGTACGGTGAGTTGCGTGTTCAGCGGCTTTAAATGGTGGACATATTTCTCATACGTTCCAATGGCGCCATCAAAATTACCAGCACGCTGTAATCGTTGAGTCGCACAAATGATTACTCCGATTCGGGTTTGAATCGCTTTTTCAACGTGGTTCAGTTCGCTTGCGATGACCGGTTTCAATAAGTTCCAAGCGATGGTACCCGCATGGTTAAACCCGACCTCGAGTGAGATATTGTCTTTGGCGAAATCAAGACGCCACACATTCTCTGAATAGTCACGGTCCTGAAAAATCGAACTCTCACGCACCCATCCTCTTCTCAAAAATTCCAGTCTGAATAGTTCGTTCAAAGCCTTTGATAGACTCTTGTTCTTTTTAGCGTATTTTTCATTAATTAATTTGATGATGTCATCGTCGCTAATTGATTGAATGATGTCATGAATCTCTGACCAAATCTCCTTGAACTCTTCAGCATTCTTCAATATCGTCTCACCGAATCGGTGGGAATGAACTCGATAATTCATAATAAATCCCCCGTCTGTAAATGATAATCACGAACAGAAAGACGAGAATAACGATACACTCTCCATCTTTCAATCGAGTTTGTGACTCATTTAATATTTTGTAAAGATACTACTTAAAGAAAGAAAATACATCATTTTTGTAATCGTTTTCTTCGTTGATATTAAGCTAATCATAAATATTTATGAGTTATTTCAACACATTTCAAAGCATGCAAACGCCTTGACAATTCCAGCTCGTTATATGAAGTTAGTATTACATTATAATTATTCTAGTCGAGATAGAAACGCTAGAGTAAAAAACAAGGAGGACATAACCCATGTCATTAATCGGCAAAGAAGTACTACCATTCAAAGCACAAGCATTCCAAACAGGTGAATTCCTCGAAGTTACAGAGAACGACCTCAAAGGCAAATGGAGCGTTGTCTGCTTCTACCCAGCTGACTTCACATTCGTCTGCCCAACTGAACTCGAAGACCTTCAAAACGAGTACGCTACACTTAAAAACCTCGGTGTAGAAGTTTACTCTGTCTCAACAGACACACACTTCACACATAAAGCTTGGCACGAAACATCTGAGAAAATCGGAAAAATCGAGTACATCATGATTGGTGACCCATCACACGTCATCTCACGCAACTTCGACGTCTTGAACGAAGAAGACGGCCTCGCAGACCGTGGTACGTTCATCATCGACCCAGACGGCGTCATCCAAACTGTCGAGATCAACGCTGGCGGCATCGGCCGTGACGCGAGCACGCTCGTCAACAAAGTCAAAGCAGCACAATACGTACGCAACAACCCAGGCGAAGTCTGTCCAGCGAAATGGGAAGAGGGTTCTGAAACACTCCGCCCAAGCCTTGACCTCGTCGGTAAATTGTAAGGAGCGATTGCATGTTAGAAGCAGCGATTAAACAACAGCTCGACCAATATCTCCAGCTCATGGAGGGCGACGTCGTCCTCCGTGTGAGTGCTGGGGAAGACAAAGTCTCAAACGAGATGCTCGAGCTCGTCAACGAACTCGCCAGCATGTCATCACGTATCTCGGTTGAACGCGCGACACTTGAGCGTACACCGAGCTTCAGCGTGAATCGTCCGTCTGAAGAGACAGGAATCGTATTTGCGGGGATTCCACTCGGACATGAGTTCACATCACTCGTCCTCGCCCTCCTCCAAGTGAGCGGGCGCGCACCGAAAGTCGATGCGGACACGATCAAACAGATCCAAAACATCGAAGGCACGTATCACTTCGAGTCATACATCAGCCTCAGCTGCCACAACTGTCCTGACGTCGTGCAAGCGCTAAACGTCATGAGCGTCCTCAACCCGAACATCACCCACACGATGATCGACGGAGCCGCGTTCAAGGATGAAGTGGAAGCGAAAGAGATCATGGCTGTCCCAACGGTCTTCTTGAACGGAGAATCGTTCGGTAACGGTCGGATGTCGCTCGAAGAGATCTTAGCGAAACTCGGTACAGGTCCTGACGCGTCTGCGTTCTCGGACAAGGACCCGTACGACGTCCTCGTCGTCGGCGGCGGTCCAGCTGGTGCAAGTGCGGCCGTATACGCGGCTCGTAAAGGAATCCGTACCGGAATCATCGCGGAGCGCTTCGGTGGTCAAGTGATGGACACGATGGGGATCGAGAACTTCATCGGTACCGCTTATACAGAAGGTCCAAAGCTTGTCGCAAGTCTAGAAGAGCACGTCAAAGAGTACGGGATCGACGTCATGAACCTCCAACGCGCGAAGCGTCTTGAGAAAAATGACCTCGTCGAAATCGAACTCGAGAACGGTGCTGTCTTGAAGAGTAAGAGTGTCATCCTCTCAACCGGTGCACGCTGGCGTAACGTCAACGTCCCAGGTGAGGCGGAGTTCAAAAACAAAGGGGTCGCTTACTGCCCGCACTGTGACGGTCCTCTCTTCGAAGGGAAGCGTGTCGCGGTCATCGGTGGCGGTAACTCTGGGATCGAAGCGGCCATCGACCTCGCAGGTATCGTCAAGCATGTAACGGTTCTCGAGTTCGCTCCTGAACTCAAGGCCGACCAAGTGCTTCAAGACCGTCTCCACAGCCTCCCGAACGTGACTGTCATCACGAACGCTCAGACGACAGAAATCACGGGTACGGACAAAGTGAACGGCATCTCGTATGTGTCTCGTGAGACGAACGAGTCACACCATGTCGAATTAGAAGGCGTCTTCGTCCAAATCGGCCTCGTCCCGAACACAGACTGGCTCGACTCAGTCGAACGCAACAACTTCGGGGAGATCGTTGTCGACCGTCATGGCGCGACGAACGTCCCAGGTGTGTTCGCAGCAGGAGACTGCACGAACAGCGCATACAAACAAATCATCATCTCGATGGGTTCTGGTGCGACAGCCGCACTCGGCGCCTTCGACTACATGATTCGCAACTAATAAGAAGACTCGCCCTCTATTATGAGAGCGAGTCTTTTTTTACAGTTCAAATGTTTTCCCGGAGTCCGGGATGAACAAGACCGATTCTCCGCTCCCCGTCTCAAATCGGTAGCCCACTCGAGGCGTGAATGGACTCCATTCTCCCCCGGTCGTCGGTACGCTTTCCATGTACGTCACGTCATTGTACGTTTTATTCAGCGTCTCTTGTGCTTCCGCTACTGAATAACTCGGTACAGATAACACGATTCCAATACTTACGCTGATTACCCCAAACGCCACAGCCCATCGAGTTGATGTCGGCTTTCGAAAATGAGTCATGACCAATAGCGTGATCATCCATCCAATCGGCACCCCGAACGTTGCGGCTCCACCATATATCCGAACGTTCACTTCCATCAACATGACAATTACGATACCGCCAACCATCCACCACCACTTCATCAACATCACCTCCTCTTTATTATCCCAAAATCAGGAAATGACTCAATATCTTTTATCCACATTGATGTATGATAACTTATAGTGTATGATATACAGTATAAAGATGAACGAATGAAGGAGGCGAAAAAATGTCCGATGTCAAAGCCTCGTTGGTGACGGAATTGCGTCGTGGTACGTTGACGATTGCGGTGCTCAGTCAGTTGAAGACACCGCAGTATGGTTACTCACTCGTCCAAGCATTACTTGATGCCGAAATCAACATTGATCAAAGCACGCTCTACCCGCTCTTACGTCGACTTGAAAAACAAGGACTCGTCACGAGCTCCTGGGATACGACGGAGAGTCGACCTCGAAAGTACTATGTGCTCAGCCCCGATGGAATGGCTATTTTGAATGAATTGTACGAAGAATGGATGAAGATGTCGAAAACGTTGACCCGTCTCATTGAAGGAGGAAATGATCATGAATCTTCGTGATGTGTATATCGATGAAGTCACTTCTCGAATCCCTGAATCGATGCGGCAAGATGTCGCCCTTGAATTGGAATCGACCATCGATGACATGACTGGAAATGACCCGTCTGAAACTGCCTTGTTTGAAGCGTTGCGCGAACTCGGCGACCCGCATGTTCTCGCTGCTCGTTATGCGAATCGTCCCCTCCATCTCATCGGACCAGCTCTCTTCACACAGTACGTGAACATCATCAAGATTGTCTTACCGATTGCCATCACGGTCATCACAGTTCTCTCCATCATCGGTTATTTGACCAACCCCATAGACGACACGTCTTGGAGTCAATTCTTGATTCAAGCATTCCTTCAGACCGGGGCTGCCATCTTCAATGTTGTCGTTCAGACTCTATTCTGGATTACCCTCACGTTCTTCATCATCGAACGGGCTGTACCTGAGGGCGAAGTCCCCTTCTCGAGTTGGAAACCTGAACAACTCAAGAAAGTAAAACCTCGTTCGACCTCAATCTCTCTTGGTTCAATCTTGTTTGATGTTGTCGCCACTGTTTTGATGGTCGTATTGTACGTCAATGCCGAGCAGTTGATTCGCGTCGTCGCGGATGGCGAATCCTATCCGCTACTCAATTCGTCCGTCTTGAATCAATTCTTCCCATTTGTCATTGCCTTGGTCGTTTTCGGCATCGCGATCGCCATTTACAAATGGATCGTTCGACACTGGACGAAGCCGCTCGCCTTGTGGAACGCCCTCTTCAAAATCGTATGGATCGTCGTCACGGCACTCATTTTACTGCAACCTGATCTAATTTCGACCGAAGCTCTCTCTTTGATTGCTGAACAAACGAATATCGACATCGAAACAATCAGTCGCTGGGGTGTATGGAGTATTTTGTTCACAATCATCGTCGTGTGTATCCTCGATTTGGCTGAAGGTTTGATCAAAGCGTTCCGTCGTTGACCTCACATTCAAACGTTTCATTTCCGAGGAAAGTGGAATAGCGGAGAAGAGAACGGATTTTGAATGGGGAGGCATTTGATGGGTATTCCAACAATTAAGCTACATGACGGTTATGAGATTCCGGCCATTGGACTCGGAACAGTTTATTTGAAAGGTGAAGCAGGGGTCGACGCCATTACGTGCGCCATCCGAAACGGATATCGACTCATCGATTCGGCGATTCGTTATGATAATGAAGGTGCAGTCGGTGAGGCGGTTCGCCAATCCGGCATCCCGCGCGAACAGCTTTTCTTAACGTCAAAATTGCGCGCGCAATATTATGACTACGACCAGGCACTCGAGATGATTCGGGAGTCCTTGTATCGAGCAAACCTCGACTATTGGGATTTGTTCCTCTTGCATTGGCCAAACCCGAAACAAGACAAGTACGTCGAGGCATGGCGTGCCTTGATTCAGGCGAAGAAAAATGGTTGGATCCGCTCCATCGGGGTCTCGAACTTCATGCCGGAGCACCTCGACCGCTTGATTGAAGAAACGGGAGAAACACCGGTCATCAACCAAATCGAGCTACACCCGTACTTCTCGCAAGTCGATCAGCGTCAAGCCGATAGGGAGCGTGGCATCATCACGGAGGCATGGAGCCCGCTCAGTCGCGCCCGTACGGTCATCCATGACGAGAAAATCACCGAACTCGCCAAACAAAAAGGCAAGAGCGTCTCTCAAGTCATCTTGCGCTGGCATATCCAGCTCGGTGTGATTCCGCTCGCCCGCTCGTCTAGCGAATTGCATCAGAAAGAGAATCTCGATGTCTTCAACTTCGAATTGACCGAGGAAGAGATGGAGACGCTCAATGCGTTGACGAAGCCAGATGGTCGCATCGATGACCAAGATCCAAGAGAATACGAAGAGTATTAATTAAATCGGATTGAGCATGCGCTCAATCCGATTTTTGTATATATTCTAACTAAACTACTTAAAGGAGATTCTCATGCTATCCCAACAACGAAAAGACATGATTGCCTTCTTGAAACGGGAAGTCGTTCCTTATTTGCGGTCACACCAATTTCAAGGATCGTTCCCTCACTTTCGGCGCATTCAATCTGACCGAATTGATTTAGTCACCTTTCAATTCAATCGGCATGGTGGTTCGTTCATCGTCGTATTGGCTCAAGCTCCGCCCACTGGCTTTCAAACATATTGGGGAGAACAAATTAGCCCACAAAAAATGACCGCCCATGATATCGACGTCGACGCACGACGAAGGCTGGGCAGTCATTCTTCAGATGAAGACGGTATTTGGTTCCTTTACGAGTCAGCTCAATCTGAACAAGACTATCTACGCGTGACGCAACAAGTCATTACTTCGTTTGAACAAGATATCTTACGTTGAGTACGGAATTAATTAAAACGCCGGAATCGCCGTTTCTGCATAGTTTTCTTCTAAGAATGCACGGACTTCATCGCTCGTGAGGGCCTCTCCGAGTTTTTGGATCGCTTCGTCGTCCTGGTTGTCTTCACGTGCGACGAGCGTGATGGCGAAATCGTTCTCGACACCTTCTGTCAGAAGTGCGTCACTCTTCGGTGTCAAACCGAGCGGTGCCGCGTAGGCCGGTGTCATCAAGACCGCATCGACATCATCGTATGCACGAGCGAGCATCAACAAGTCGACTTCTTCAAACTTGAAGTTTTTCGGATTCGAGGTGATATCGGCTTGTGTATAGTACGTGCTTTCTTTCTCTCCGAGTTCAATTACATCATGTTGTGCAAGAAGGGAGAGTGAACGGTCGATGTTCGATACATCGTTGGCGATGGCGATGGTCGCGCCTTCCGGAATGTCTTCCATGTTGTCATAGTTTTTCGCGTATACACCGTAGTTTGCGAAATAGATCGGTTCGATTGGAACGAGATTCGCATCATTGCTACGGTTGAACTCTTCCATGTACGGAACGTGTTGGAAGAAGTTCGCATCGACTTCTTTTGCCGCGAGTGCCGAGTTCGGTTGAACATTGTCTCCGAGGACGACGATTTCGAGTTCGATGTTCTCTTTTGCAAGCTGTTCTTTCGCGATTTCAAGCATATCTGTCATCGGTGGGATGAGTGACGCGACTTTCAACGTCTGTGGTTCGTTCGATTGTTCCGTTTGTGTTTCTGTGTCGTTCCCACATGCGGCGAGAACGAGTGTGAGTGAGGCAAGAAGTGCCATCAATTTTTTCATATTCATTTCCTACTTTCTGTTTAGCGTTTGTCGATGATTCGCGCCACGGTCGTGCCCGTGAATTGGATCAACTGCACGAAGACGAGCATGATGAGAATCATATAGAGCATGAGTTCTGTCTGGAACTGTTGGTATCCGTAACGGATGGCAAAGTCACCGATGCCACCACCCCCGACGACCCCCATGATCGTCGAGTACGAGATAAAGCTAATGATGGATGTCGTCAATCCGAGCACGAGACCGGATCTGGCTTCTACATAGAGAAACTTGAAGATGATGTCTCTCACCGACGCACCCATCGAGAGCGCTGCTTCGACGACACCGCGTGGAACGTCAATCAATGACTGCTCGACGAGGCGTGCATAATGCGCGATCGCAATGATGGAAAGTGGCACCGTCGCTGCCGCTGTTCCGATGGCCGTCCCGATGATGAGCCGTGTAAATGGAATCAAAAACACGACGAGTAACAAGAACGGGAAAGACCGGACGATGTTCACGACTAAGTTGAGGACAGAGAAGACGACTTGGTTCTCTAACAGTTGTCCTTTACGCGAAAGATAAAGCCACGTGCCTAACGGAAGTCCGACTAGGATTGCTGCGAGAATCGACACCCCGACCATGATGAACGTCTCAGCGATGGACTGCCAAATCTCCGATTGATAGCGTAACAGGATGTCAGGCATTCGGTTCGCCCTCCTTCCGTAACTGTTCGACGAACCAACTTGGGTTCTGATCGATGGCCACCACACCCGACGGCTCCCGTTCAATCGTCTCATGAACGGCTCCTTCTGCCATGACGGTGACGCGATGACAAATTTGACGAATGACATCCATCTCATGCGTGACGAGGACGATGGTGACGCCAAGTTGTTCATTGACCGACTGAAGAACACGTAACACTTCTGCCGTCGTGTTCGGGTCGAGGGAAGAGGTCGGCTCATCGCATAGGAGCACGCTCGGTTCGCTTGCGAGTGCCCGAGCGATGGCGACCCGTTGCTTTTGTCCACCACTCAACTGGGAAGGATATTTATCGCGATACGCTTCGAGTCCGACGAACTGGAGACATTCCATCACGCGTGCTTCCCATGATCCTCTCGGGCGCTTGGCAAGCTTCAGTGACTCGAGGACGTTATCAAAGACGGTCTTATTCGCGACAAGATTAAATTGTTGAAAAATCATACCGATCCGATGTCGCTTCTTGCGGAGTTCCCGATTTGAGAGCTCGGTCAACTGGTCGCCATCGACTATGACACTTCCACTATCGGGTCGCTCCAATACATTCATCAATCGAAGGAGCGTCGACTTCCCGGCACCGCTTGCGCCGATAATGCCGTAAATCTCCCCTTTTCGAATGTGAAGCGATACATCGCGAACGGCCATCTCTTGTCCATAACGCTTATGGACGGACGACAATGTGATCATGGCAGACATCCTTTCTACATCTCGTGAGTGAGTCAACCTTTACCATTTTAGCGAAGTAAAGAGTCGATGTCAGGTCATGTGCTCACATGAAAAGAACCGCACTGCGGTTCAGAGTGGATGTCGTTTGAAATGTTCGGCTATGTGTCGCTTCATGGCGTCTCGATTTTCAGCGAAGATGCGATGGCGATGACCGTTCCCACCAGATGGGTGAGGAAACCCACTCACTACGCGCTCCTGATCTAAGAGACCCTGATGAACCAACAATTCCACAGCTCGCCTCACATTGACGCCCATCGGTAAGATGAGTGCATCTTGAAGATGTGTCATCTCTTCAGCGAACGTTCCTTCCACGTACTGTCGAAACAAATCCGTTCGAATCATATCTGGGCTCGACCCGTTATAGTTTTTGCCCTTATAAAAGACCGGATAAGGGAGGACCGCCGTGTTTTGTACGAGATGATTTGCTGATCCGAACAAATCGAGGGATGATTCGATTCCCAAATGATGATGTAACTCCAAATCGTCCAGCATCGTCACTAAGTTCTTTCGAATCGGACCGGAAAAACTGCCACGTTGTTTGACGGCTCGAAGCGCCTCTTCGTCTGTTGCATCCTTCAAGTCACGGATTGCCTCGAACGACTGACGCATTTGATACAAGCCTGGTGTGATCCCTGCGATGACGACTTTCGCATCCGGGTTGATGTATTCAAATGGTGCGTAATAGATATCGAGTTGTTTCTTTTCATCACGGTCTAACAAAAAATCTTCACTTTTTAACGTCTCTTCCCCTAAGTCCGATAACTGCAAAATTTTCGATTTGTATGTGTGAAATAACTCTGTCCGCGTCATGTGACTGACACTCCATTCATTTGCTTCATTCATCTCTATTTCCCTAAATCTTTATGTGACAAAAGTTCATGCTTCAGACAAATGCTATTCAAAAATAAAGCGCTTTCATTCCATTTTTTGTGATATTCTTACGGTGTAATTCAGCGTGTTTTTCCGGCAGATTCGCTAAATTCTCACAAGGAGTGTGTTCAAACATGAAAGCAGTCGTTGTCAATTCAGCAAGCAAAGCCAACATCGAAGTCGTTGAAAAGGAAATTCGTCCATTACAGGCGGGTGAAGCGCTCGTCGATGTCGAGTACTGTGGCGTTTGTCACACGGACCTTCACGTCGCGGCCGGTGACTTCGGGGATGTGCAAGGACGCGTGCTTGGTCATGAAGGGATTGGGATCGTGTCAAAAATCGCGGACGATGTCAAAAGTCTAAAAGTCGGCGACCGTGTCAGTATCGCCTGGATGTATCATGCATGTGGTCGCTGCGAATATTGTACGACAGGACGTGAAACGTTCTGCCGAAACGTTCAAAATGCCGGCTATAGCGTTGACGGAGGCATGGCCGAACAAAGTATCGTCGTGGCCGATTATGCCGTCAAAGTACCTGAAGGCTTGGATCCTGCGCAAGCCTCAAGCATCACATGCGCGGGTGTCACGACGTATAAGGCCATCAAAGTCGCAGACGTGAAGCCTGGGGAGACAGTCGTCATCTACGGTTGTGGCGGACTTGGGAACCTAGCCATTCAATATGCGAAACACGTCTTCAACGCGCACGTCATCGCTGTCGATTTGAACGACGACAAGCTCGAACTCGCCAAAGAAAGTGGAGCCGATTTGACGATCAATCCTTCGAACGAGGGGGATGCGGCGGACATCGTTCAAGAGAAGTTCGGCGGAGCACACGCTGCAGTCGTTACGGCCGTCTCAAAAGTCGCCTTCAATTCAGCGGTCAACGCCGTTCGAGCCTGCGGGAAAGTCGTGGCGGTTGGTCTTCCTTCTGAAACGATGGATTTAAACATCCCACGTCTCGTTCTCGATGGGATTGAAGTCGTCGGTTCGCTCGTTGGGACACGTAAAGACTTAGAGGAAGCCTTCCAGTTCGGGGCTGAAGGACTCGTCGTGCCAGTCGTTCATAAGCGTTGCCTTCACGAAGTACAAGATGTCTTTGAAGAAATGGAACAAGGGAAAATTCAGGGACGGATGGTCATCGATTTCAAAAATAAAGACTGTCAGTAAAAAAACGGGGCCTTGTGCCTCGTTTTGTTCTAGATTGACGTTGACGGGGTATAGTTGCTTTTGTATAGTTAGGAACGTCAAAACCTGGAAATGAAAGAGGAGTGACTTGATTTGACTCCATCAACGTCAACCCGTCTACTTGATTTACTGACAGAACGAAACGATCAAGTTCGACGCATGAGTGAACAATCCTGGAATGAGCAGAATGACATCCACATCTCAAACTCGGAATGGTATATTCTCGCTACACTTTATCAATCAAAAACGACCATCGCCGAGGTCACGCGAAGTGTCCATATCTCTCGGCAAGCGATTCATAAACTGATTAAGAACTTAGAAGGTAAAGCACTCGTTCTCGTGACGGATCATCCGCAAAATCGAAAGGACAAATGCATCGAGCTGACCCCGCTCGGTCACACTTGTTATGAACAAAACGAGGCGCTCAAAGCGCAACTCGAGCAACGGATTCAAGAAGGCATCGGACAAGAGGCGTTCGATCAACTGAAAACCATTCTACGGATGGACTGGAAACTGTAATCGTGATGTGTTAAATCTGTCACGATTTTTATATGCATACCTTGCACCAAACGTCAACCGAGTTGACATTTCACCTTCTGAATGACTATGCTTATAGGTAAGGAAGAGGTGATCGACTTGTTTAAAGCTGGAGACTTAATCATCTACTCGACCCATGGCGTATGTCGGATCGACGACATTTCGGACAAAACGGTCGCAGGAGAAACGAAATCGTACTATACGCTTCATCCCATCAACAACTCACAGAAGTTGCAGATTAGCATCCCGGTCGATAATGACAATGTGATGATGTTGACGTTGCTCGAAGCAGACGAAGCATTAGAGATTTTAGAGTCGTTCCGCTCGCCTGGCGTTGAATGGAATCCGCATTCGAACAATCGCAATCGTGAATTTTTAAATGTTGTCCATTCAGGAAACCGTCACGAGATCGCTCAAGTCGTGAATACGTTGAGCCGTCGTCAAATCGAGTCGCTACAGGCAAACAAAAAGCTGTACGAGCAAGATCGTAAAATTTTAGAGAACGCCAAAACCATTTTGGTGAAAGAACTCTCGCTCGCTCTTGAACGTTCAGAGAGCGACATCGAACGTCAAATCGGTGAATACTTACATGAAAGCATGGCGACACTCACACCTTGACCCTTCCACGTGGAAGAGGTCTTTTTTGTGTTGCCATGCTCGAACAACGAGGTAAAACGTTCTTAAAGATAGTGCAAAGATGACTGCATACAAAAACCGTTCAACAAAAGCTAAGGCTTCTTGCCTTGCTCCGATGGAACGGTGTTGTTATTCAAACGCTCTTTTTACGTCTTAACAATTGTACAATTGAAAGAATTAACATAATCGCAAGTATCGGTAAAATGAACACTAAATCTGCGCGAATAATAGGACCTTCTTCGGTCTTTGCCCAGTCATAAACAAAAAACTCCCAAACACCCCACGCAATAAATAATACAATTGTCGTGATTTGGATTTTTGTAAGTTTCATTCCGATCCTCCCTCAGTTGTAATGTTTTTAGTATTTATTATTTACCCAATCGATATATAGATTACGCTAGGTACTGAAAAAGCGAGCATACGATTGTATCCTCGCCTCATTCTCTTCAGTTATGGACTATGTCCTTTTCTTCTAAACCGAGCGTGACCGCTGTCGATTCATGAATCGTCTTGAACAGGTCCGGATGTTCCGAAAGTTTCAAGCCATATGACGGAACCATCTCTTTGATTTTCTCTTCCCACTCCGGTAACTGTTGCGGGAAGCACTGTTCGAGCACTTTCAACATGACATGAACAGCTGTCGATGCGCCTGGAGAAGCACCAAGAAGTGCTGCAACAGAACCATCTTCCGCGCTGACGACTTCTGTTCCGAACTGAAGTGTCCCTTTTCCTTGTGGTGTATCTTTGATGACCTGAACCCGTTGCCCGGCCACGACGATTTCCCAATCTTCGTTCTTGGCGTTCGGGATGAATTCGCGAAGTTCATCCATCCGTTTATCGTGTGACAAGAGTACCTGCTCGATCAAATATTTCGTGAGCGACATCTCTTTTGCCCCTGCCGCAAGCATCGTGATGACATTGTTTGGCTTGACCGAACGAATCAAATCCAAATTCGAACCTGTTTTCAAGAACTTTGGTGTGAAGCCGGCGAACGGTCCAAACAGCAACTCTTTTCGTCCATCGATAAAGCGTGTGTCGAGGTGCGGTACCGACATTGGTGGTGCCCCGACTTTCGCCTTTCCGTAGACCTTCGCGTGATGTTGCTCGATGACCTCACGATTTTTACAAACGAGGAAGAGTCCACTGACCGGGAACCCACCGATTTGTTTCGACTCTGGAATCCCTGTCTTTTGTAAGAGTGATAAACTTCCACCACCGCCTCCGATGAAGAGGAACGGTGCCGTATGCGTCTCAATCTTGTTCGCAGCCAAGTCTTTCACTTTCACTTCCCAAAGGTCGTTGTCGAGACGTTTCACATCCTCGACGCTATGGCCGTAGTTGACCTCGACTCCGTTTGATGTGAGATGGTCAAACAACATCCGTGTTAACGCGCCGAAGTTCACGTCCGTCCCTGAATCAATTTTCGTCGCGGCAATCGGTTCGTCCGATGTCCGTCCGTCCATGATGAGCGGGAACCATTCCCGTAACTGATTCGGATCGTCCGATAAGACCATTCCTTCAAATAACGGATTCGTTGTGAGCGCTTCCAAACGGCGTTTCAGGAAATCGACATTCTTCTCCCCTTGGACCATGCTCATATGTGGAATTGAACGAATGAAGGCATCCGGATTTTCAATCAATCCTTGCTTCACGAGGTGTGCCCAAAACTGGCGTGATATTTGGAATTGCTCGTTGACGTTGACCGCTTTGGAAATATCAATCGTCCCATCCGCGTTCTCCGTTGTATAGTTTAATTCGCAAAGTGCGGCATGTCCCGTACCTGCGTTATTCCATTCGTTTGAACTTTCTTCCCCTGCTGCATCGAGCTTTTCGAACACTTTGATGTTCCACTCCGGTACGAGCTCTTTAAAGAGTGAACCGAGCGTTGCGCTCATAATGCCTGCCCCAATCAAAATGACGTCTGTTCTCGTTTGCGTACTGCTCATGAAAACCCCATCCTTATCCCCTGAATTTTTTGTCATACAACCGAAGAATCCCCATTCCTCAATCATATATTTTATAATCGTTATACCGATTATAACTCTTTTGTGATGAATGATAAGGGTTATGTATGATTTTTTGTGCTGAAACTTTTATGAAATTGTCATGATTCCTCGGAACGAAGGAGGTGTTCTGTTGAGACGCGGTCTAAGTTTTACAATCCCAAATCAATACGGTCATTTTTTACAAGATATATTGACCCCTGTCCCCCTCGACCAGTATCAATGGAAGGTGATTGATGAGGAATCTTATATTGTGAAAGATGGACAACTTGACTGGTTGTTGTTTCCGAAGTCGACTATCATCAATGGTCGACAACTCAATGAACGGATCACTCAACAACACTATTTGATTTTTGTTGATATAAAAGCGTTCCACTCTAATATGTCCTCGGAAATCGTAACGTATGAAGATTTTCTACATAGCACGTGCGAGTTTGTGCTACTTGTAACGGACAGTCAGTACGTAACGATATACTGTAAAGATCAAGAGATGCTCAACTCCCTCTACGAAAATGCTTTTTTGCATGAATTCGAGGAGATTGCATACATCACAAGTCATAATGACTCGATGACACGCTTATCTTGCTGGTAATTGAGCATTTCAAAAAGGAGAATCCACATGCCCACACTCTATCTGATTCGCCACTGCTCGGCCTCCGGTCAAGAACCTGATGCACCACTCACGGAAGTGGGTCACAAACAAGCGCACCTGCTCCGTGATTTCTTTCGTGAAATCCCGATTGACCGGATCATCTCAAGCGACTACACCCGAGCGATTGCTTCAATCATGCCACTCGCAGATGCGCATCAACTTTCAATCGAGCGTGAACCGTTACTGAGAGAGCGCATTTTGTCTCACGAACCGCTCGAAGACTGGCTGACGCCGTTACGTCAGTCGTTCATCGACCCGACGTTCAAATTGCCTCGTACTGAATCTGGTGAGGAAGCGACTCATCGAGTCATGCAAGTAATCGAGCGTGCCCAATCTCAACATGGCTCGACATTACTCGTGACACACGGTAATCTGCTTGCGCTCCTGTTACAACGGCTTGATCCTAAATATGACTTTGATACATGGCGTACGATGCGTAACCCAGACGTCTATCGCCTCGATTTCAACGACAGTACACCCGTCATCGAGCATATTTGGCCACATAAATAAGCCGCCTCGACATGAGACGGCTTTTATTATTTCTCCACGAAGAACATCGAAATGGCTCCGAGACCAACGTGTGTCCCGACCGAGACCCCCATCTGCATGAGGTAAATCTCGCCTGTGAAATCTGTTTCGGTTTCAAGCTTCGCTTTTAAGTTCTCGGCAATCCGCTGATCGGATGTGTACCCGATGATTACGAAATTCGTGATGTCCGGATTCACGCGCTTCACGAACTCGTCCGTATAATGCTTCAACACTTTACGTGTGCCTCGCTCTTTGGCAACAATGGCACCTTTCCCGTTCTTCATGCTCATAATCGGTTTCACCATGAGTAGTTTTCCGATGATGGCACTTGCGTTCGAGATGCGTCCACTCTTAATCAAATGGTCCAAGTCATCCACGGACAAGAAGTGCTTCACTTTCGTCTTATACGTCTCGTTAAAATCGACGAGCTGTTCGAACGTCGCACCGGCTTCACGCATTTGCGCGCTCTTTAGCAGCAACCAGCCGCTGCCGTGACTCATTGATCGGGAATCGACGACATGGATTTTCACTGTCGATTCGGGATGAGCCTCTTCGAAGTATTCTTTCCCAATGACCGCTGACTGGTAAGACCCGCTCGTTCCACTCGACATACAGATGCATAAGATCTCTTCGTGACCGGAAGCGACCGCATCTTCCATCAATGTTAAGAACGTCGCCGGACTCGGCATCGCCGTGGTCGGGAATTCCGGTAGCGCTTCCAACATTCCATAAAAATCATCCGGCTGGATATCCACCCGGTCCTGGTAAGACATATTGTTCATCGTAATGATCAACGGCGCGACCCCGATGTTGTACTGTTCAAGCACTGCATCTGATAAGTCACACGTTGAATCTGCTAGTAATTTAATCATACACTCCTCCAAAAACCTTCTCCATAAGTGACGGGAATCATCCTACAACTTCGTCGATTCCGACGTCACGATAGGACTTTCTTTAGTGTAGCAGATTTGGAGGGGGAAATGTTTTTTTACTGGGTTTGATGCGCGACTTGTTTCTCGTGGTGTAAGAGCCATTCTTTTCGCCATAATCCGCCGGCATACCCTGTCAATTTCCCATTCGACCCGATGACACGATGACAAGGCACGACGATGCTCAGTTTGTTGCGTCCGTTCGTCGCACCGACTGCCCGAACAGCCGCAGGTCGCTTCACACGACGGGCGAGTTCACGATATGATGTCGTCTCCGCAAAAGGAATTGTTTGTAACGCATTCCACACATCCCGCTGGAACGTCGTGCCCACTTGTTCAATAGGAAAGGTGAACATCATCCTATCCCCTCGAAAATATGCATCGAGCTCCTCCTTACACTGTCGCAACACATCAGGTACATTCGGTTCAGGTAATTGCGCCACTTCGCGTTCAACGAATAAGATCGACTGGATGATTTTCTCGGTCCCAACGATTTCAATCACGCCAACCGGTGTCTCCATGTCTAATTTATACGTCTCCATATAATGACCTCCATAGATAGAATGTCGCGTATCCTTCCCAACCTTGCCATCGCTCCCCGTATCGTTTCACTTCTTCAATCGTCGGCTTTTTAGGCGTACCTAATTGATGTTGAATCGCTTGATGCAATCCGACATCCGCGACTGGAAAGGCTGATGCGTCTTGAAAACATTTCATCAACACATAGTCCGCCGTCCAAGCCCCGACACCTCGTATGGACAGTAATCGTTGACGAATATCGGATGAAGATTGTGACTGTAAAGCCGATTTTGATAACGTCCCACCTGTTATTTCCCGTGCAATATCAATAACATACTCCGCTTTTCTTCGACTAAACTGAAGCTCACGTAACACTTCCGGCTCGAGCAGGGCGATTCGTTCCGCACGCGGGAACGTCCAGTACGTTCTTCCCTCGACGACTCGTCGTTCTCCATATCGTTCGACGAACCGCCGCTTGATCGTATAGGCGAAGGAGAGCGTGATTTGTTGCCCGATGATGGCCCATGTGAGTGCCTCGAACAAATTCGGGAAGCCAATCATCCGTAACCCACGATGCGCTTCAATCAAAGGAGCCAGCAATTCATCCTCTGCCCCCATCGCCTCAAACGGTGTGAGGTCACAATCAAGGTCTAGCCAGTCACGAACCTCACGTTCAATGCTTTCTGTTTCCGTATCCGAGACGTCATCGACCGGGAACAGGATACGAATATGGTCTTGCTCTCCTTGAAGTTCGACGAGGATCAGACGTTCCCCGATTCGCATCAGCTTTTGAACTACTTTGTCCGTCGTGACATGGAGTACCTCTTGTTCGGACCGTCTTAAAAAGACGAGACACTCATGAAAATCAAACGGTTGTGGAACGTCTAGTAGCAAATCGTTCATATGTCCCCTCCTTTTCGATACATATTCGGTGTGCACCCTTTCACTTGACGGAAGACACGGTAAAAGTTCGACGGCGTTTGAAACCCGACCTCATAGCAGACTGTCAGATTGCTCATCGCGGTCGCTCGTAATAAATACGCCGCCTTGTCGATACGAAGTCGTTCCAATAGCTGCCTTGGCGTCTCTCCTGTCGCTTGGGTGAACGTCCGCTCCAAATGGAACGGGCTCAGTTGGACATGTTCGGCAATCTGTTCGAGGCGAATCGGCTGTTTATAATGTTCCATCAGATACACGGTCACTTGTTGTACGAGCGCTCGGTGTGGGGCATGCTCGACTTCCGGCTGGCATCGCTTGCACGGTCGGAAGCCGTTCGTTTCTGCCTCTTGTCTTGTGATGTAAAAATCAACATTCTCTTTTTTCGGTTTGCGGGAACGGCACGATGGTCGGCAATAGATTCCTGTCGTCTTCACGGCCGTATAAAATAACCCATCATACGTTGCGTCACAAGCGAGCACTTTCGCCCACTTTTCTTCAAATGTCAGCATGTCCACACCCCTTCCTTACTCTCACTGTAGCAAATATAAAATCAACATTTCGTCCTCTTTCTTGCGCTTACAATCCCCTCTTTTGAAACGTTTTACAGATTTCAGTCGTATCCTATAGTACGATTTAGTTACAAGACGCTGTCAGCCATATGACAGATAAGGAGAAAATCTCATGCGCACTCGTTTTTCATGGAAACAATTAAAATGGCTCATCCCTATAGCGTTAATCGGATTGATTTTAATCCAGAGCGGACAGGAGTTAAAAGACCTCTCGCTCGCGACCGCCTTCACGACATTGAAACAACTGACCGGGTGGGAACAGTTCATGCTCATTCTACTCGGTGGATTCGCCGTCCTGACGATGACGGGATACGATTACTTCCTGCTTCGTTCTTTACATATTGAGTTGCCGAAGCGAAAAGTCGTGCAAACGGCATGGATCACGAACTCGATGAACGGGATGCTCGGATTCGGCGGGGTGATTGGGATCGCCCTTCGTACTTCCCTGTACCGTCCTTACACAGATACGAAACGCCTACTCCGTGCAATCGGCTGGATGACACCGACACTCATCAGCGGTCTTTCTATCCTCTCCATCGGTGTGCTTCTCGGAATTTTTCCGGCGGGTTCACTCGTCGGGACGAAACCTTGGATTTGGCCAGTGTTGTTCGCTGTGAGTGCAATGCTCCCGTTTTACCTGTTCGTCACCTCACGCCGCTCAAACGTCGGTTGGTCCACGTTGATTGGATACACGATAACTTCACTTGCGGAATGGGTCACCGCAGGACTTGTCGCCATCTACGCGTTATCGTTACTCGACGGGTCAGCTTCGTTCTCCCAACTCTTTGGAGTATTTATCGTCGCCACGGTCGTCGGTGTCGTCTCCCTCGTCCCAGGGGGTGCCGGAACGTTCGACTTACTATATCTCGTCGGGATGACCCAATTGGGGATTCACCAAGACATTGTCCTCTCCTCTTTGATCATCTACCGATTCGTCTATTTTGTTGTTCCTTTTTTGATCGGACTCTTTCTAGCGGCCATCGCGTTCGGGGACCAGGTCGTCAAACAAATCGAGTATCGACCGATCATTGGATCTTCTTATGAGATTGGGACCGTCGTATGGCGCATCGTTTCCCGGACACTCGCGAAGATTGGGCGCTTGACCGGAAGTCTCATCGCACTTATGAGCAGTCTGTTGATTTGGTTCCAGACACTTCTCCCGAGTGTGACACCACTCTATGAAGTGAATCGTTGGTTCGAGTGGATTGGAACGCTCTTCTTATTGAGTGCCGGACTTCTCATGTTCCTGTCCGTATATGGCATGTATGTGCGGACAAAGCGAACGCTCTGGTTACTCAATACGGCGTTCATCTGGGCGACCATCGGGGTCATCGCTCGAGGCTTGAACTTATTCGAAACATTCGTCGTCATCGGTTTCGCTGCTTTCGTCTGGTTGACACGAAAACGCCATGTCCGATACCGCTCAATTTTAACGACCGGTCGTCTCATTCGAAACCTGTTCTACGTTTTGCTGTATGTAGGCTCTCACGCCCTCTTGTTGCAATCTTTCGCAGGTACCGACGACTTGTTCTTCACATCGCATCAGGCTGGTTGGTTGACGGTGTTCCTTCTCCTCTTCACGTCGCTCGTAGCAAGTGCACTTCTGCTCTTGTTCGACCATTGGAAACGTCCGGCGCTTGGCGAAGCATACGATGAAGATCGAATCAGACTGTTTCAAGCAACACAGCACACATCGAGTGGCTTTGACTTGGTCCATATGGCAGATAAACGCTTCTATATGAACGAGGCTGAAAACGCGTGTCTCTTATTTGCAACAGCGCGGAACCATGCGATTGTCCTTGGAGATATCCAAGGTGAACGACAGGCCGCAACTGAACTTTTAACGCGTTTCATTGAAGATGCGGACCGGATTGGGTATATTCCTTTATTTTATCAAATCACACCGAATTGGATGCCGCGCCTTCATGATGCCGGCTTCACGTTCTTCAAGCTAGGGGAAGAGGCGACGATTGACGTGTCGACCTTCTCGTTGTCGGGTAAGAAGCGTGCGAATATGCGCTCCCTTTACAATCAATTCGAAAAGAAGGGAATCACGGTCGAGATCGTCTGTGAGCCGAGCCTCCTGTTATTAGAGGAGTTAAAAGAGATCTCAGACGAGTGGATTGGAAATCGGAACGAGAAAGGGTTCTCTCTCGGTTTCTTCGACTACGAAACGTTGACACGTTATCCAATCGCTCTGTTACGAGATGCGGATGGTGTCGTCGTCGCCTTCATTTCGTTGCTCCGAGGGAATGGAACCCTTTCAATCGATTTGATGCGTTCGAAAAATGATGCGCCGTCCGGAGCAATTGAAGTGCTGATTCTTCACATCATCGAATGGGCACGTGCGGAAAGCTATGAACATGTCGGACTCGGCGTGGCACCACTTGCCGCCGTCGGTGAGCAGACATTCTCCCATTGGCCAGAGCGCGTCGCCGCCGATATTTTCGAAAACATCAGTTACATTTATCCGTTCAGCGGCCTGAGACAGTTTAAACAAAAGTTCAAACCGTCCTGGGAAGGACGTTATCTCGCATTCCGACAACGACGTAAATTGTTGCCGTCGATTTTACGAACGGCACGATTAATTAGTCGAAAACGTTAAAAAACAGGAATTTCTCACGATGAGAAATTCCTGTTTTGCGTATCATCTTATTTCAACGTCACACTCACGTTATCAATCGTGATGTCATGAGCACCGAGTGGTGACCCTTCCGTGCGTCCCATCAAGAACTTCAATCCTGTCATATCCGTCACCGGCATCGTCACTTCAAACGTGTACGTATTCATTTCCGGTGTGACTGAAACGACTTCGCTCAAATAGCGATAGTAGCCGGCATTTTCTAAAGTTACTTCAAATGAACGAGCGACTGTAGAAGATGCATCAAATTGTACGACGTACGTTTGGTCTTGTTGTAACTCGAGACCACCTTGCTCCATGAGGACACTCCACGCCTCGTTCCCTTCTTGCGTAATCGAGATATGTGCTGCCTCATTCACCGCTTCGACAGCAGCCTGTGCGTCAAAGTGTATATAGGAACCCCAGTTTGTGAAGCCTTCAGTGAATGCTCCGTTTTTAAGTGGAGACGGATCGATATAAACTGGTGTGACGTCGCGCAATTCGACGTCATCGATTTCAATCACACCTTTTTCAGAACCGAGAATGAACTGAAGCTGACTCATGAGGTCAGTTCCGGCTTCTATCGTGAACGGAATTTTATACGTATCGAATGCTTCAGATAGAGCGACACGCTGGAGCGGGAGATAGGCATCTCCATTCGCTCCGTTCAATCCTACTTGAAGACCATCTACACGTTCTGCCCGTGCTTTGAAGCGGAGAACGTATTCATGTCCTTCTTGCAATTGAATACCTTGTTGCACCAATGTTGCCGGTGCTCCTTTTTTCTTGTTCGTTTCGAAACGGAAGAGACGCTCTACCGGGTCGACCGTTCCTGTCCCTTTCGTGACACCTGGATCGAACGTCCAATACGTCATGCGATCCATCGCCCCTTGGTTGAACGTACCGTTATACACATGGTTCCCGTCTCCAAGCTTCGGTTTTGTCGCATTCGGGTCGAACGCCTCACGAGGTGTCTGCTCGACACGGACGTTCCCGATTTGGACACCAGACGTGCTGAGTCCGACGTTGAACTCAAGACGTGCCGCAAGGTCAGTCTCTTCTGTCATATCGAATGTCATCGAGTACGTTTGGACGTCTGTCGTCAAATCGAATGATCCTTCATCTGAATATTTCGCATAGCCTCGGTCTGGACCACCACCGACTTTAACAGCGATCGAACGTGCCGCGTCTGCCTTAGCGTCAAACGTCACTTTATAGTGCCCGCCTTGTCCGAGCGATACGTTTTGAATCAATTGATGCGAATACGGCTGACTTCCCGCCTGATCAATCGAAATGTCGGCAAAACGTGATCCTGCCAAGTCGATTACATCGACTGAACCGACGCCACCAAAGTCAGGAAGCGCCACATAGTTCCAATATGTCAGGTTGAGCGCCTGTGCACCGTTCGTCACCGTCGTAATCGGTTCTGTATAGTCTTCATCATAGACGAGGTTCCCATCTTCTAAAGGTTGCTTCGCCCCTTCTGGCAATACGACTTCTTCATCCGAGTACGTCGGCTCGACAGCATCGCGATACTTCCCGTTCTTCAAGTCAAAGACGCGGACGTAATCGACTTCCATCTCTGCCGGGAATGGTGTCGTCTCATCGACGTCCCCATCAAACCATCCACCGACTGCCAAGTTCATGATCAAGTAGAAATCTTGGTCGAATGGCGCAGGATAGCTATATTTCGAAGCTTTGTTCGCTTCTTTTGCATACCAGTCATTTTGAGTCTGGTAGAGTTGACCATCTACATACCAACGAATCTCACCAGGCTCCCACTCGACCGCATATGTATGCCATTTGTCGATGCCGTCACCTTCTGCGAAGTGATAGTCTTTCCCTGTATACTTGTTGTTCGGCCATGTTTCCCCGTAATGAATAGTTCCAGCGACTTTGTCCGGCTTACTGCCCCATGACTCCATGATGTCAATCTCACCAGATGCGGCCCAACCACCGTAACGGTCCTCTTCTGGGAGCATCCAAAATGCTGGCCAGAGCCCTTTCCCTGTCGGAAGTTTCGCTCGCATCTCATAACGACCGTACGTTTTACTGAACGTACCCTTCGTCGTCAACTTCGCCGACGTATAATCATATGTGCCGAATTGATCCGACGCTTGCTCTTTTTTCGCACGGATGACGAGCTTCCCGTCTTTTACGAAAGCGTTTTCTTTTTTGTCCGTATAAAATTGCTTCTCATTGTTTCCCCACCCAGCAGCGACCGGATTTCCGTCTTTGTCGACAATCCAGTTCCCCGTTTCAAAGTTCCATTTCGAATGATCGATTTCCGCGTGACTAAACTCATCTGACCAGACAAGTTTCCACTTGGCGTCATCGGCTTTTGAGCTCTTTTCAGCAGGTACTTCTTGTGGCAATGACAAGACGAGACCTGTTCCGAGTGCGAGTGCAACCCATTTCTTCATCATGTGTCCTCCTTCAGGATAAGTGATGGCAATATGTCAGTCCGTTCTTTTGAAAGCGATTTCCGAAAGCGCTTTCGTTAATACTATTATAAAATCTTATCCATCCCAACTTCAACCATTTTTATGAAGTGAAATCAAACTGACACATAAAAAGCACCGACTCATGTCGATGCTTCACACATTTACGAATCTACTTTCACTGCAGCTTTATGATTGATTCCTCCCCATTGTCCTCGCATCGCAAATAGCAACGGAATCATCGGTTCATGGTATGGAATAAACTCATGTTGTTCAATCATTTTAAGAATCGCTGCTTCATCCGCCCATTTCACGGCTTGCACTTCAGATTCTTGTAGCGTGAGCTCATGCAAATCCACTTCCGCTTCGACCAGGTAAATGTCGTCAAACCCTTCATCAAAATTGATGGTCAGGTGCGGTCGTGTTTGAGATAAATCGAGTTTCAACCCGATTTCTTCTTCAAGTTCACGCATGGCGGCTTGTTGGCTTGTATCTCCTACAGTCGCACTTCCTCCGACTGTGATGTCCCACATATTGGCCCATCCATCTTTGAACGGTTGGCGCTATTGAATCAACATCTCACCCTTCTCGTTAAAGATACATACGTGGATGACGAGATGATATTCCCCTTCCGGCAAACGACTTCCCCGTTGCCACGTGCGACCGGTCTTTTCTCGGTCGACGGTATAGACGTCCCAAAATTCCATTAGATATTCCCCTTTATGTTGCTGCGCTAGATGCCGCTGCTTGATCTGCTTTCGCGCAATCGATGGCTACGACGATTGAGATGAGAAGGTGCTCCATCTCCGGTTCTTCGACACGAATCTCGTAACTGTCTCCCCATGAGAACCATTTCTTTTGAACACTTCCGATTGATTGCCCATTCTTCGTCACGTCAAAATCCATGTCCCACCAATCGCCTTGGACATCAATCCCGGCTGCATCGATGGAATACTTCGGTTTAAAGAATGAAAATTCTTTCGAGATGGTCATCATATCTGTGCCATCCACTTCCACAAAAAATTTCGGCAAGAAACTGAACGTCCTTTTCGTGATTGTCGTCACCGTCTGACCGTTCGTGTCTTTGATTTCAAACGATTTTGGAAACTTCATAAAGCTACCTTCGATGAAGTATTGATCATGTCCGTCTGCATCCTTGATGGTGAAGCGTCCGCGTAGACTGAATACTTTTTGTTTCATGTAGAGCGTGTGCATAATGATTCCTCCGATTCATATCATACTCTTCTATACGACTATTCCCCGGGAAAGTTTCAACAGAACAAAAATACCGTGCACCTTAAACAAGTGCACGGTTCCATTTCTTGATTATTTAATTTTCCCTTTGTTCTTCAACAAGTTGAAGATCCGTTTCGCCTGATCCGTGTTGTCGCTCATACCGACGAACTTCTCTTGTTGTGGCCCGAACGCATATACTGGTACGTCGTCACCTGTGTGACCGTCCGTCGTCCAGCCTGTTCCCGAACGTTGATCAAAGATTTTTTCGATGGCGTTATCGATTTCTGTCACGTCATTCGTATCAGCCGCTTTCTTCACAGAAGCAATCTCTTCAGACGTCAATTCCAAATCGATGTTCTCACGTAAGACGGCTTCCACGTCCGCTCCACCCTCGATTTCTTTTGCCATGAAGTCCGGTGTACGTTTCGCTGCTTGAATCGGTGTAGGATCCCAGTTGTAATTTCCGTCCGCTCCGATTGAAATACCACCTGTCGAGTGATCCGCTGTTACAACGACTAACGTTTCACCGTTCTCTTTGGCGAAGTCACGAACGACCTCAAATGCTTGCTCAAAGTCTTTCATCTCACTCATCGCACCAACGATGTCATTGTCATGTCCGGCCCAGTCGATTTGACTTCCTTCTACCATGAGGAAGAACCCATCATCGTTCCCTTTTAGGCGATCAAGCGCCGAAGTCGTCATGTCCGCAAGACTCGGTTGTTCCTCGTCACGGTCAATCATTTTATCCATGCCAACTTCCGCGAAAAGACCGAGCACTTGCTCGTTGTTGTCTTGCTTCATTTCTTCTGCAGACGTAACGTAGCTGTAGCCGTCTTCTTGGAACTGTTTCGCAATATTTCGGTCCGAGCGTTCGAAGAATTTCGTTCCGCCTCCGAGCATGACGTCGACTTTATGTTCACCATTAATCAAATCATCATAGTAATCGTTGGCGATGGCATTCTCGCTCTTACGTTGCTCCTCGTGCGCGCCGTAAGATGCCGGTGTCGCATGCGTGATCTCTGACGTCGCGACAAGTCCTGTCGACATGCCGTTCTCTTTCGCTTGTTCAAGTACCGTTTTCACGTCTGTTTTGTCGTTATCAACGGCAATCGCGTTGTTGTATGTTTTCACGCCAGAACTCATCGCTGTCGCTGCTGCTGCCGAGTCTGTTACGTTTTCTTCTTCGTCCTCAGGATATGTCGATTGCATTCCCACCAAATGTGAATCGAACGCAGTCGGTTCCATTTCTACCGTCTCTTCATTATCGTTCATGTAACGAAGTGCTGTCGTATAAGGCACGCCCATCCCGTCCCCGATCATAAAGATGACGTTTTTCGCCTTATGATTCTTTGAATCCTTTGCTGCTTCTGCTTCGTTTTGTTGCTGAACGCCAACGATGCCCCCGAGTGCAAGCGTCGAAACGACTGCGAGTGGAACGAACTTTTTCATTGTCTTTTTCATCTGTAAACCCTCCCGAATGTTTGCTACTTCTGTAGCCTAACGGACTTTTGTAAAGATACATTTTCAGAATGAATACAGATGTGTATGCTTTTTGTAAATAGAAAAAGGACGCCTCATTGAGACGTCCTTGCATCCATTATCCGTTCTTCATACTGAATTCATCCGCAAGTGTGAAAGACACGTCCTTCACTTCTAGACCGCTCAATGCGAAATAGAGTTGGAGATAGTTATGCTGGTTCAGGAAGAAGACCTGCTTCGTCTGTGTCACCCATTCTCCGTCCGTCCCGTTAAACGTGAACGTCGCACCCGGGATATTGTTCGCAAACAACGTCACCGGCATCTGCGCCAACTCCCCTGCGTTCGAACAGGCAGTCAACGTGATGTCATACGTTCCGGTCTGGTCGACCGAGATGGCGAAGACGTGCGTGCTCCCTGTCGAGGTGTCGATTCCTGACAAATCGACGTGTTCCCCGTTTTCGAGATGCTGATAGTCCAACTCGAATGCGTCTTGTTGATTCGTCTCGTCTTCAAAACCGAGCACCTCGACCGAACCATCATGAATTCCGAGAAGACGCTCCATCGCTGGTGATTTCAAGATGAATGAACAAATGTTGCGCGCGCTCCGCAACAACTCACCCCGTGTGACCACTCCTTCTTCGAGCGATGCCATGGTATTGTCCTCGAATGAGTTGAGGTCCGGACGGTCGACGACCATATACAAATCGTTTTGCGAGCGGACCATCGCTGCCGTATTTTGACGGTTGGCCGATTCGTCCTCACGGAAGTTCACTTTTGCCCACCAGTCTGTCATGACGATGCCTTCAAAGCCCCACTCGTCACGTAAGATGCGCGTGTTTTGATCGTATAATCCGGCCGTCCAAATCCCATTGACCGCACCATACGTCGTCATGATTGACGATGCGCGCCCTTCTTTCACGGCCATCTCGAACCCTTTCAAGTAAATCTCGCGTAACGCCCGCTCCGAGACGACCGAATCGATATCGTGACGATGTGCCTCCTGGTTGTTGGCGCTGAAGTGCTTGAGCGTTCCTGTCACACCGACACGATGCATCCCGTTCAATTGAGCGACTGCCATCTTCCCGGTCAAATGCGGGTCTTCTGAGAAGTATTCAAAGTTCCGACCGTTCAATGGGTTGCGATGAATATTCATCCCTGGTCCGAGCAACGTATCGACGCGGTTTTTTCGCATCTCGAGCCCTGTCATCTCGAACAAGTCTTCAACGAGGTCAACGTTGAACGTAGAAGCTAAGAGAGTCCCGTTCGGAAGCGCGAACGCCTTCGTCCCGATATCCATGCGAATGCCTGATGGACCATCGGCACAACACGCCGCTGGAATCTCAAGCTCGTTCAATCGGTCGGACACACCACCAAACGCCGCTGCCGTCCCCGGTGTGACACGCGGTGAGTTCATCCCTTGTCCGCGGACGATTGTCGCCAAATCCTCATCCGTCAATTGATCTAAGAATGTGTCAAGTGACGCCTTCTCGTGATACACATCGCTCAATTTGATACCTTGGTCACCCGTGAACACTCGCGTCTCAGGGCGTTCTTCCAAATAACGTGTCTCGACATCAACGGCACGAAGCGGCGTTGATTCGTAACCGACTTCCCATCCTTTTTCGTTCTGAATCGGTTTCATCCGCTCGAACGGGAGGACAGGCGCCATATTTTCGCTTAACGTCTCGAGGACGCGTTGCTCCTGCTGCTCGACTTCGAAAGCGAGTGTAGCCGAACGCACATCCGTTCCGACATATAAGCGATATGTTCCTGATTCGAGAACGAAGCTCGATTCATGACCCGTCACGCCAGAGTCGTCGTAGCTCGCAAAATCAGTCATCTGGACGTTAAACGAAAGGGTTTGTCGCTCACCCGGTTCAAGAAGCAATGTTTTCTCAAACGCTACTAAGGACCGGAGCGGATTTCCGAGTTTTCCTTGCGGCTTCTCGACGTAGAGCTGGACGACTTCTTTCCCGTCACAACCTCCCGTGTTCGTCACTTCTACCTCAACCGTTAGGACGCCATCGACTTCTGCCGTACGCTTCACTTCAGTATGGAATGTCGTATAAGACAATCCGAATCCGAACGGGTACAAGACGTCGTCTTTCGCGAACGTTTCAAAGTAGCGGTAACCGACATAGATATCTTCCTGATAAATCCCTTTATCCGCGTGACCAAAGTTCTTTGTCGACGGATAATCCTCGATGGATCGGGCAATCGTATCCGTCAGTTTCCCGGAAGGACTCACGTCACCGACAAGCACGTCGACGAGTCCTTTTCCGCCTTCCATCCCACCTTGCCATGCATAGAGGATCGCACTCGGCTCATTCGCCCAATTCATGTCGATGATGTTTCCGACGTTCAACACGACGACCGTTTTGTTGAAGCGCTTCGTCACGCGCTCAATCATCGCGTGTTCGATATCCGTCAATAAGTAACTGCCCGGGTCGGCCGTATTGTCACGGTCTTCCCCTGCCGTACGTCCAATCATGATGAGGGCGACATCTGACTCCTGTGCGGCTTGATCGACGAGTTCATCCGATACGTCCATTTCCTGTTGCGACCACGGTTCACCGGCCCAACCGACACCTTGGTCGAACGGGTTCTCTTTCACCCATTCCTCATACGTCGCATAAAGCGATTCATTGATATGAATGTCTGTACGTTCACGTAGTGCCTCGAGCGGTGTCGTGACATGTCCGACGTTCACCATCCCACCTGAACCGGTACCGCTCTTATAGTAATGGAACTGACTACGCCCAAATACGGCAAGCTTCGTTTCAGACTGCAACGGGAGGGTTTTCTGTTCGTTTTTGACTAACACGACCCCTTCCGCGACCGCTTGACGTGCCAATTCCTCATAACGTTTCCAATCCAATGTATACTGTTTCATTTCGTCAGCTCCTTAAGTCCTTTTGCGATTTCATTCATACAATCTTCTGCCTGTGGGTAGTCTCCTAATTTGTCCATAAAGGCATGATCCATACCCCGATATTGAATCAGTCGAGTCGGAATACCAGCTTCTGAAAGTTTTCGGGCATACGCCTCCCCTTCAAGTCGTAAGTAATCGTACTCGGCTGTCACAATCAAGGCTGGCGGTAAAGTCGTGACGTCCTCTGCCAAAAGTGGTGAGACGAGTGGATGCGTGACATCCGTCTTCCCTTGAAGGTAGAGGTCATTTAGTAGCGAATCTGGATCTGCAAGAGCGAGCACGACACCTCGAATCAAGTCGTGATGGTGTGAGATGTCGTACGCATCGAGTGTCCATTCAAAATCATCTGTCGGAATCGATCCCAGATTGACGACGGGGTAGACGAGCGCTTGATAACAAATACGCTCTCCTCCACGTTCTTGCTCCATCAGACAGCAAGCGGTCGCCAAGTTGCCACCGGCACTGTCACCGGCGACGGCGATTCGGTCTTGGAGAATGTTCAACTCACCCGCATGGTCATACACCCATTCAAAGGCTCGGTAACAATCGTTCAATCCGGCCGGGAACGGATGCTCCGGGGCGAGACGATAATCGACAGAGATGACGACTGCGTTCGCCCGTTCCGAAAGCAATTTACATGGATTCTCGACTGTCTCGAGCGTCCCTCCGAAGAAGCCGCCCCCGTGGAAAAAGAGAATCGCTGGGACTGGTTCGGTATGATGCGGGCGATACAGACGGGCCGGGATGTTTCCGTCTTTACTTGGAATCTTTACATATTCGGTTTTGATAGCAGTCGTCGTCTGATCCCGGTTCGGCCAACCCATGCTGGCACGTGCCACAGCGAGATCGAATTCGTCATCCGGTTCGTCACCTGAATGATTCGTGGTCAGTGTCGCGAACACGCGTGGATCGAGGTCACCGGTACGATCTGAATCTGGAATCGGTTTGATGATGGTTTCGAGATGGTTCGCGTGCGTTCGATATTGGCTTTGTTGAAGGTGTTGGACGAGATATTTATCATCGGATTCCATTATGTAAGCCCCTTTCTTTCAATGTTTCTGAACCTGATAAAATATTGTTATTGGATAAAGTTGTACATCGGCTCATCGCATGATACGTTGTTGGAACAGATCACTAAAGGAGTGTTATTGATGTATAACTGCGTCAGCTGCAATAAATCATTGAACGAACATGAAGTCATCCATACAGATGAACTCGGTCATTTCGGTGATCCAATCAAGCATTATTGCGATGCTTGCTTCATTGAGGGAGCAAAAATCGGTTTTCACAAGATGGAGATTGGTTGCTGCACAGCATGCCAACAACCGTTAGTTTTACAATTTGATCAGGAAGAAACCGCTAGCCTGGCTCGTGAAGATGGAACAGTTCATTACATATGCCCTCAAATGCTAGAAGCATATCAACAACAAAATGAAGAGCTGATCGAACAGTTAGAAGATGTTCATGACCAGTTTATTTTTTATGTGATTCAACCCGACCCGACGTTGCCTGACTTCGGATAATGGATTCTCATTCGCTTTCCTACCGTCTTTCGGTCTATAATGGACTGTATTGCAAATAGACATTGAAATTTTCTGAAGCAGAAGTTTTCACGAAAGAATGAGGTTACCCATGAACAAACAGCAATTTACTGATTATCGCCTGAGCGATGAGATTACTCGCGCATTAGGCATTATGAAATACGAATCACCGACTGAAGTACAACAACAGGTCATCCCACGTGCGCTTGAGCGCGAAGACTTAATCGTCAAAGCACAGACGGGAAGCGGAAAGACAGCTGCTTTCGGGATTCCGGTCATCGAGCTCATCGATTGGGCCGAAAACAAACCCCAAGTCCTCGTCTTGACACCGACACGCGAACTCGCCGTTCAAGTACGGGAAGACATGACGAACATCGGACGTTTCAAACGAATCAAAGCGACTGCCGTCTACGGGAAAGAACCGTTCTCGAAACAGCGTGAAGAATTGAAACAAAAGACACATATCGTCGTCGGTACACCTGGACGCGTTATGGACCATATTGAGCGCGAGACGCTCTCACTCGATCGCATCGAATACTTGATCATCGATGAAGCGGACGAGATGCTCAACCGCGGCTTCCTCGCCGACGTAGAGAAGATTCTTCAACAGTTGCCGAAAGACCGCGTCACAATGGTCTTCTCAGCGACATTCCCACAAGATATCGAACGTCTCTGCCAGAAGCATATGAATGCTCCGGCACGTGTCGCCATCGAGTCGACAGGTATGACGGCTTCGACAATCAAACACCGTTTACTTCCCGTTCATCGGAATGAGAAACTTGCTGTCCTTCAAGACATCACGGTCGTCGAGAACCCGGACAGCTGTATGATTTTCTGTCGTACGAAAGAGAACGTCGATACGGTGTACGCTGAGCTCGACAAAGCCGGTTACTCGGCTGAACGTCTCCACGGCGGACTCGAGCAAGAGGACCGTTTCGCCGTCATGAACGGCTTCAAAATGGGTAACTTCCGCTACCTCGTGGCGACAGACGTCGCAGCACGTGGAATCGATGTCGATAACGTCGAACTCGTCATCAACTATGACGTTCCTGTCGAAAAGGAAAGTTACGTGCACCGGACGGGTCGTACCGGACGTGCCGGTAAACAAGGAACAGCCATCACGCTCATGACCCGTCAGGAAGAACGTCTCATCGGAGCTATCGAATCATACGTTCAATTCGAAATTCCCATGATCGTTGCTCCGACGGAAGCGGAAGTAGCGGCAAACCAAGATGCCTTTGAGCAAAAGTTGAGCGGACGACGCGTCGTTCGAAACAACAAGACAGCTCGCATTAACCAGGACATCATGAAGCTCCACTTCAGTGGCGGGAAGAAGAAAAAACTTCGTGCTGTCGACTTCGTTGGAACAATTGCCAAAATTCCTGGCGTATCCGCTGACGACATCGGCATCATCACAATCAATGATCAGATGACGTACGTTGATATCCTTAACGGAAAAGGTTCGATTGTCCTTCAAGCGATGGAAACGACGCCTGTCAAAGGGAAGAAATTAAAAGTAAGCAAAGCACGTAAATAATGCAGATTCAGCCTCAAAGATGATAGTCGTCTTTGAGGTTTTTTATTACCTCACAACAATCGAAAGCGCTTTCGATAAACATTAAAAAAATATGGGTTTCGGAAAACGTTTTCACCTGCATCATACCTGTATCAAATCTCAAATTCAACCTTCCTCACTCGATTGTCAAAAAAGAGCCCAATCTGTCGTTCGGGCTCAGTCTTCCAAGTGAAGAAAATCAAATTTTGAGTCGATGGTTGAACTGTGGCTCGTTTGATGAATCGATTCGTCACGACTCACGAGATATGTGTACTCCGCATCCGGTTCTGTCGAAAATTTCGCGAACAATGTATGGGGATTCATACTCTCAAATCCGTCCTCCCCATAAGAAATAGAGCGGACGGTGACCGTTTCGGTTGGATATCGATTCTTGAGATACGCTTCGAGCACTATTTTTTCTTCCTGCACCTGTTGATTCACCCAATAAGGACGAACTGCATAGAATATTCCGTACGCCAATACACAACATACCGTCACAATCCGTATACGCCTTCGCCATTTCCCATGAAATTGAAACGACAGCAAAGCCAATACAACCACGATGGCGAACACAATTAGTAGATCAATCAACTCAAGCGGATGCATTACGTTTCCTCCGATCAGTCTAGCGACTCTTCAGTGATGAGCTTGAATCCTTCAATCTCTGTCTCTTCTTCCACTTCGATCAACAAACATGGTTTCCCTTTATAGTTCACTTGCTTCACATATTTTAAATCTTGTGGACTGACAGAAATATTGGCCACTTTCGTATTGATTTTAATCGATTTCGACGTATATTTTGGAACGACGCTCGTCGCTTTCATCTCATATTTCGTGTCATCCACGACTTGTTTGAACGCCTGCTCGACTTTTTCTGTCGTCACGTCTTCAACACCGCTCGCCCGAAGGACGACCTCGACCGCACGGGAGTCGAGCATCGCTACCCGCTCTTCTTCCTGTTCGTTCTCTTCTTCAGCGACAATGATTTGATTGATCTCATCATAAACGGTTGCGAGCGTCCGGGAATTGACTTCTTCTCCGATGACCGCTTTAACCACTTCTTCGAAGACCGCCTTCTCTTCCACTGCCGTGACGATTTCCGAACCGTTCAGCACGTTCTCGATGAACGTCATATCCGGTTGGTGCGCTTTATGTGCCGAGTAGAGGACATGATTCACATCGGCCGCGTTATCCGTGAAGCATGGGAACAAGAAGCCACCGATTGGCGCTTCGAGTTTGATGATTGGATTCACAATCAAGCTGGCTTTGAATTCACGCTCGACGAAGTCGAAGACGAGTGATTTTTTCGGAAGTTCTGTCGGGCTGATACTGCCGAGGATGAACTTCGTCGTATACACTTCATCGTTCGCGTGAATCTCAGACTCTTCCGAATATCGGTTCGTCGGCTTATTGTAATTCCCCCGGATGAACGTCACGACCATGTCTTTTTCAAATGGCGTGTCTTTCACCATCTTCAACGCGATGCGCTGCATATATTCCGTCCAGACATCGGTCTCTTCCGTACGAAGTCCTTCATAGAGCAATCCTTGCGTATGGTCGACTTGACCTTCTTCAGGATATTGGAACTTCACTTCGAATAACTTTTCATCAAGTTTCCCACCGAGCACTTTTTTGAAGTTCGTCAAAAACAGTTCCTGCTGTTCTTCTTCAAGGAACGGGAACGGACGCAACTCTTCGTAGTAAATCTCATTCGTTTCCTGCCGGATGTAAATCGTATATAAGTCAGCAATCTTCAGCTTCGTCGCATTCACTTTAAACTGTCGGCGAATCGCCGCAATCTCTTTCTTGTTCATTCCATCCACCTCTTCTTTTCTCTCAATCCATGTCATTCATTATACCAGTCCTGATCGCTCACTAGTTCCAAAGAAATAACACGAGATCGCTCGCTAATGCTAGAGAAGGATTTGCAATAGTCTTTCTAATCATTTTGCAGATTTTCACACTTTTTCAAAATCGTCCTGTGTATGATCAAGTTGAATTTATTGCGTGATGTTTGTCTCACTTTTTGGTTGATGAAAGGTTGCCCACTTGCTTCGACAAGTGTTCATTCCAAATACATAGTAGGAGGCTTTTTATGTTGAAGAAACTCATGTCTGTCGCACTCGTCACATTGCTTGTTTGGGTGACCGCGTCATTTGACGCGACACCGGTCTCTGCATTCCCACCGAATGTCCCATCGAAAGCGGACGCACTCACGAAACTGAATGCGCTCACTGTCAAAAATGAAGGATCGATGACAGGATACAGTCGGGACCTCTTCCCGCACTGGTCGAGTCAAGGAAGTGGTTGTAACACGCGTCACATCGTCTTGAAACGGGACGCTGACTCGGTCGTCGACCAATGTCCGGTAACGACCGGCTCATGGTACAGTTACTATGACGGTTTGACGTTCACGTCGGCATCTGACATTGATATCGACCACGTCGTTCCGCTCGCTGAAGCGTGGCGCTCTGGCGCAAGCAGCTGGACGACAACAAAACGCCAGAGCTTTGCGAACGACTTGAACGGTCCTCAGTTAATCGCGGTCTCCGCTTCATCGAACCGCTCTAAAGGAGACCAAGACCCGTCGACATGGCAACCACCTCGCACCGGTGCTCGCTGTGCATATGCGAAGATGTGGGTCGAGACGAAGAGTCGTTGGGGCTTGAGCCTTCAATCAGCAGAGAAGTCAGCACTCACGACAGCCATCAACGCTTGTATTTATTGAGACAGAAAAGGAGTCATTCATGAACAAACTCACTTCCACCTTTAAGGCAACCCACGGTGTCATGACGGAAGAAGTCGGTGTCATCAGTGGTGACTTGGAATTGACGACGGCGTGTCAGGAAGATGGTTCCTTGACACTCCACATCACGTACGTCGGAGCGAAAGATGTGTACACGCTCCCGGGGAGTCCATATCAGCTGCATGACACAAACGACCATGACGTCGTTCATCAAATGCTCGTGAACATTCTCGAGCGGACGTAAAAACATCGCCAACTCCGGATTAAGGGGTTGGCGATGTTTCGTCTTTCCGATATTTCGTTAACAAATCTTTCGGTATATGACAATAATCATCCGGACAACGCGTCAGGCGATCCTGGTGTTCGTCAGCACTTCGCACATAGTTTGTGAGCGGTTTGACTTCAACAGCGATTCGTTCCGCATCCGCGCGTCGATCAATAAACGCTTGCGCCTCCATCAAATGTCGTGACTCTTCGCTGTAGACGCCCGTTCGATACTTCTCCCCGACATCCATCCCTTGTTGGTTGACACTGTATGGATCAATGATTTCGAACAAGTAATGCATCAAATCTTCGACCGTCACTACGTCCGGATCGAACGTAGTTTTGACACACTCTGCGTAACCGTCATACTCTCCGTCTAACGTATCGGTCGTCCCGTTCGCGCGTCCTGCTTCAGTTGAAAGGACACCCGGTAACGTCTTCACAAACTCCTGGACACCCCATAGACATCCGCCTGCTAAATAGATCGTTTCGATGTGAATCACTCCCCGTCTATTTGAATCTTTTCTAAAGCATACACGTAATGATGAGAGAAGGGAGAGATTTGATTGAATAAACAACGTTTTCTCACCACATTGACCAGCTCCATCATCCTCTTTGTTGCCATGATCTTTATTTTTCGTAACGACTATTCTCTATTCGCTGAAATGGCGATCATCTTTATAGCGGTCGTCATTGGCCAAACAATCCTCGAAAGACTATTTCGACGCTTTGCGGAGGAACGGGTATCGAATCAGACGGTATTCGTCTCGTTCCTGTCGATGCTAGTGATACTATGGACGTTCGCAGGCATTCTTTTTGATTGAATATATAGCTTCGCCTCGCGATAAATTCCCATCGTTTATGGATGACTTAAAAGTGTTTAAATTAACTTTCGAATTGCTTCTACAATTAAATGTGGCTCATCTCTTTGAATATAATGTGCGCTCTGCTCCGCAATTACAAACGTGGCATTTGAAGATATTCCCGTCATTTCTTTTTGTAAGACATTCCACAGCCTCTGATTTTCTGCGGAATAAAAGTCTTTCTTTCCTGCTGATATGATTGTTGTCGGGATTGAAAGATCAAAATTTGCTTGTTTCACTTGGTGCAAACTTTCCATAAATTCATCATAGTTCCCTTCCCGCACAAATTGCTTGGAGTATGCGTTTTGAAACTCTCGTGACATGGTCGGAAGAAATCGTTCTCGATAGTCACTCGGTGTCGTGTCTACTAACACGAGACCCATTACCTCATCTCGATATTCAGACGCGAACAATTGCATATTGACGCCTCCAAACGAATGACCGACCAAAATGAACGGAGATGCTATATCCAACTGTTTGATCAGTTGGTGCAATTCTCGAACCATCTCCTTACTTGTTCTTCGATTCGTACTGGTCCCGCTTTTGCCTAGACCCGCCCGATCATAAAGAAGGACATTGGCATATGTCGACACTTCATCCGCCACCTGTCTCCAAGTCGTAGAATCATCGCCATATCCTGCATCCATGATAATTGTCACTGACTTTGAATGTTGTTGAATATACTCAACATATAACTCACAGTCATGGATTTTTACCATTTGCTGATTGTTCATGGTTTCCCCCTTCACTTCGTCCCTTTCGCTATCATAAAGCATAAAAAAATTGATGGACAGCTGCCCATCAATTTATAAATACCCCAACCGCTTCAAATCTTCATAAACGAGTGTAGACAACAGCGTCCGCCCATCACCGTTCAAATGGTCCGGGTTATGGAAGAATGACTGCTCATGAATGAATCGTTCATCCCCCATATAATTGAGGAACGGGACATCTAAATCCAACTTCTCTACATGCTGAAACACGAGGCGCTCCATGACGTCTTCATCAAAATACGTATGATACGACGCATGGACCGGCTCCATCGCCAAGACGACATGATACCCTTGTCGTTTACAGTAATCGATGATGTCTTGTAAATGCGACATGTTCTCTTCAATCTCATGATGGTTCACGGCATTCTCATATTGAGCGGCCACTTCCTCATACTTACGCTCTGAGTAGTTCAGCCCACCATTCTCCCATGGCTTATGCGCATCAAACCGAAAATCTCGGATTTCCCGGGAAATCGCGGCATAAACACTGCCACTATTCAATGCGGGGAACTCCTCATGCGTATAATATTGAAACAGACTGACCGGCTCGATGTCTTTACGGTCCAAGACGCGATAGTAATTCGCCTTCCGACCGACATCTGAGTTGCTGAATGTGATTTGAGATAAAGACACGATCACGACCCCACCTGGTTTCAAGTGTTTATCGTATTCTTTCAACATCTTTAAGTCATATTCAATCGGTTGACTTGGTAACGCCAAGTCGAGATGCGACAATCCGGTCGGTTTAAAATAATACCCATACATCGCATGAGACGTTCCGAGATTGATGATATCGACAGGATGAGGGTCTTCTTTAAACGCTAGGACGGCCCGATTGTTATTGTACTCCCACGAGTCTTTCACGAACTCGTTGACGGGAATAAAGATGGCGATAATCACGAGTAACACAACGACGATTTTAATTCCTAAACGTTTCATGCTAATTCCTTTCCGAGCATCTTAAAACCCACCGTATACAAATCCTTGGCCCGACACGCCAAACAAGAAGGCCGAGACAATCAAGAACAAGTTGATCGCCACGCTCGTCACGGCAGACTGACGTGCCATCCAATCCCAAGCCGAACCTTTCGTCCGTTCAATATGTTGGAACAAGTGAACGACGACAAAGACGACGAGGAAGATGATTAAATCGAGCAACGAGAACATTTGAATCGCCTGTATCATGCCTGACGGTGCCCATGAAGAGGGTGTCACGTACAGTTTGGCATGCGAGAATGCCTCTGCCATCGAATGCGATTGAAAGAATACGCGCGAGAAGCAGACGAGCTGGAACGTGATGGCGATTTTCCACCAACGATGCAGTGTCGGCACGCGGTCAAACCCAACCCATGACGCCATTTTTTCGCGTTGTTGCTTCGTATGGTCTCCGAACACGCGATAGATTCCATGAATGAGTCCCCATAAGACGAAATTCCACGCGGCACCGTGCCAGATTCCACTCACTAAGAAAGTCGCAAGGATGGCACCATAAATCTGCTCGCGCTTCTTCTTCCCTTTCGCGAGCGGCATGAAGATGTAATCTCGCAACCACATCGAAAATGTGATGTGCCAGCGGTTCCAGAAGTCGGCAATCGATACGGCAAAGTGTGGCTGTTTGAAGTTCTCCGATAATCGAATTCCGAGCAATCGTGCACAACCGATGGCGATATCACTACACGCCGAGAAATCGGCGAACAGTTGAATCGAGAACAACATCGTCGCGAGCACAATCTCTGAACCAGTCGGATCTGGACTGTTGAATACACTTGCGACAATCGGAGCCAATCGGTCAGCAATCAACGTCTTCTTGAAGAATCCCCAAATGATGCGCTGTATCCCATAACTGATATTGTCGTAGTCGAGATGTTGCTCCGTCTTCAGTTGCGGAAGCAGCTTTTTCGCCCGCTCAATCGGACCCGCCACAAGTTGCGGGAAGAAGGCGAAATAGACCGAGAAATAGCCGTAATGACGCTCTGCTTTTTGCTTCCCTCGCGAGACGTCCACGACATAACTGATGGCTTGGAACGTATAAAACGAGATGGCCAACGGCAACACGATTTCTTTATACGGGACGTCATAATCAAATCCGCTCCATGCGGCGAACGAACGGAGCGAATCATTGACGAAATTAAAATATTTGAACCATCCGAGGAAGAAGACGAGAACGGAGACACCGACCCACATGAGCCGTTTCTTCTGTTCTTTCTTTTCCTGCTTCTCAATCAGAATCCCAATCACATAAGTGAAGGCGGTACTGATCAACAGGAGCGGAATGAATTGAACGCTCAACGTAGCGTAAAAGACATAACTCGCTAAGAGGAGGAGCACCCATCGGAATCGATGTGGGACCACGTAATAGGTTCCAACGATGATTGTTAAAAATAAGAGAAATTCAATCGAAATAAAAGTCATATTTACCACCTGATGTTATGAAACTTGACGATGTACCGATTCCTGACAATCAGGTGGTCACAAGTTCTCGCTTCGGCAATGCGGCATAACGAATCTTTCCGAACGAATTACGTGGAATCTCGTCAATCTGCATCACCCGAACACCTTTCACCTTGATTTGTTCTTTGATGATTTTTTGAATGCGTGCGACGTCATCTTGCAACGTATACACGTATAATTGGTCGTCTTCCCCGGCACAGACACAGTCATGTCCGTGCTCTCGAAGGAGGGCCTCGACTTCGTCCAGGCTGATTCGACTTCCATATAGTTTAATCATGCGCTTGATGCGGCCGACGATGAAGAAATACCCATCCTCGTCGCGATACGCCATGTCACCCGTACGTAAGACACCTTGATTGTCGTCACCTTTCGCAAGGTCAGCTAACGAGGTCGCGTATCCGAACGACACATTGTCGCCTTGATATACTAATTCGCCCGTCACGTTCGCATCTTTGATGTCGTTCCCGGCTTCATCTCGTAACGAGAGTGTTCCACCAGGGATGGCGATTCCGATACTTCCTGCTTTTTTCGCATGCATCCGATCCGGTAAATACGACATCCGAGCCGTCGCCTCCGTTTGGCCGTACATGATGAAAAATTGAATCCCTTTTTCTTCACACACCGTCGCGAAGTGATGGGCGAGCGTTGGGTCCAACTTTCCACCCGCTTGCGTCAACTTCTTCAAACTTGGCAAATCATACGCCTCAAATTTCAAACGTTTTAACATCTCGTAATGAAACGGTACGCCACTAAACGTCGTCGCCTGCTCAACACGACACAACTCCCAAAACTCTTTTTGAACGATCGAACGGTCTGTTAGGATGATGGTCGCCCCTTTCAACAGATGACTGTTGATAATCGAGAGCCCATACGAATAGTTCATCGGAAGGGTCGTAATCGGTTTATCCGTCTGATCGATGTCGAGATAGTCGATGATCGATGTGGCGTTTGCTGATAGATTGTTATACGTGAGACGGACCAATTTCGGACTTCCGGTACTCCCTGAAGTCGTCAACAGAAGGGCCAACTCTTCATGAAGTTCATGGTGAACTGTTGCTCCTGTTTCAAACAAGGCGTAACCACCGTAACCATAGTAAGCATCCAACGAGTTCGCCAAATCGTCTCTCGACTCCGGTGCCCATACGTGCGTCGGTTCATACAGTGCCATCAGCTTCAGTAATTGCTCGGCTGGGATATCCGCGTCTAATAAGACGGGTACGACGCGTCCCCGAATGAAACCGACATAGCCGAAGAGCGACTCGACCCGGTTGGCACATAGACAGAAGACAAGCGACCGTTCGCCGACTTCCTGACAAATCGAGTCGCCGACCTCCAACATCCCGCCGTATGTGTAAGAACGGTCCGCATAGACCGCCTCACGATCCGTGTATTGCTCGAGTGTTTGAAAAAGCGTCATGACCGAATGTCCACACCGAGGCGCTGCAGCAACACGATGCCAGACTGATACGAATGGAACTCCGTCATTTCATCCGAGTCGATATAGACGTCAAACGCATCCTCGATTTCTGCGATCAGCGTCATATGTCCAATCGAATCCCATTCCGTCGATTCTCCGAGCTTCATGTCTTCGAGAACCACATCGTCCTCTAATTCCAATCCGTTTTTAAATGCCATGTTATATGCTTCAAGCGTGCTCATTGTATTCATCCTTTCACATTCACTCCAACGGTTCGATTTCATCTATTATTTTTGACTGATAATGATAATCATTTGCCTTGTGATTCTATCACAATTTTTCGAAATCGGTCAATTCTTCATAGGAGAAAAAACTTGGAGTTGAGCGATTTATGCATGAAAAAGACCACATCGTTACGATGTGGTCTCAGGAGACGATAAAACATATTCGAGTTGCAAATCGAGTGGTTCTTCTTTATAGATTTCTGGCACGATTTCTTCGGCTACTATGCATCCCATCGCTTCATAGAAATGATATGTATCGACAGCCGGGTTCGCTCCGATGTAGAGTTTCTTCGCACCTCGTTCGACCGCTGCCTGACAGACCTGTTCAAATAACACTTTACCAATCCCCTGTCCACGATTAGGACGACTCACATGAATGAAGCCCAAATTCAAATACTGACCTTCCGTTCCGAGCGGTTGTCCATCCAGTCCGGCAAAGCCGAGCAGCGTCTCGCCTTTCTGGATTGCCACAACAACGCCGCCACGGTCGATGTAGTAGTTGAGAATCTCAATGACCTGTTGTTTTTTCACGTCATCCCATTCATCAATGTAGTGCTCGTCTTTTTGATAAAGCTCACCATTTGAAGCCACGGCATAGATACGATGCGTTTCCTGAAAACGTTCAAAGGTTGTTAAAAAATCGGGAGCGATTTGATTTGTTAGAAGACTGATGGTGTGATTCATAAAACTCTCCTATTATTTTGATCAGTTATTTAAAAAACCGAATATGTGACTTCATTTCCTACTTCGATTCCAAGCAAACTAAAAAAATGTTCACCGAATGAATTCTTTAAAAATGTCACTTAACTCTTGTGGTGTTTCTTTCATACCGGTCTTCATCCACCTTTTCACAATACTGGCTAATGAATCTGCGTATACCGCATTCGCATACACTTCCGCTTTTTCGGACACGTTGCAATTCTCATAAATTTGAAAATCCGTACAAAGTAAATCGAAATGTTCCTCAAAGCGGTTCAAAAGCGGAAGTAAATCATTTTCTTTTAAGAGATTCAAGAATTCGAGGTTGTCACTCCATATCTTAAAATATAACGTATCGAAATCAAGCTGCTCCTGTCCCGCTTCTGTTAATGCAAGTTGAATTCTCTGCCTAAATATTTCATACATGTGATAGGTGAGTACATCCTCTTTCGTATCAAAATGAGCATAAAATGTATTTCGCGCCAATCCAGCAGTTTTAGTAAGTTCTGATATCGTAATACTCGTAAAGTTCGTTCGACGCATTAATTCCAACATAGTATCCACTAAAAGATTGATTGACCTCTTAGAATTCGTATTTATAGGTTTTTGCTTTAGCATAAGTACTCCTTAATTTGTACAGAATGAGAGATTTGTATGAATACCTCAATACTTATTGACGCAATGTCTACACTAACATTATATTGCAGGTATATTATTTGAGCAATTGTTTAAATAATATCAAATGCTCAAATTTATTCAAATTCTAATCATACTAGGAGGATCACTTATGAAAACAACGATTATTTTGGCTCATCCATGGCATGGCAGTTTCAATAAATCCATCATGGATACAACAATCGAACAATTAGTACTCAAGAAAAAAGACTACCAAATCATTGACTTAAATAAAGATCAATTTAATCCTGTTTTAAATGAATCGGATTTATCTCTTTATTCGAAAGGTCAATCTCGAGATCAACTAGTGAACCAATATCAGAAGATGCTGAGCGATAGCGATGAATTAGTTTTTATTTTTCCTGTTTGGTGGTTTGATGTACCAGCTATTTTAAAAGGCTTTTTTGACAAGGTTATGTTGAAAAATTATGCCTATGTAGAGGAATCTACCGGATTGAAAGGATTACTCACTCATATAAAGAAGACTACTGTCATTACCACTTCGGAAGTGCCTACGTGGTATTTAAGATTTTTAGCCGGGAACCCCATTAAGGGGACTCTTATTCGCGGAACATTTAAAGGAATTGGACTTAAAAATGTGAAATGGGTGAACAGCTCATTTACGAGTAGCGGGAAAGATCGTCGAAGAAAGAAATTTTTAGATAAAGTAGCGAAGAGTATCTTAGTGTAATCTGTAGTACACTATCAACTTTTTGTAGGTTATATATCATCTATGACCTCAAATTTTTTTATTAATAACCAGATTAACAACATAAATTTGAGGTCAAACTTAGATACTTTTCATGGATAGTCACGTTCTTCACTTTTGTCAAATTCATTTGCTTCATTGTAAAGTTTGACCATTGAAAGGTTTGTGAATCCTGTACCACCCTCCACTAATTGCAATTCAATTGGAGATAGTCTTTCTTCAAGTCATTCCTTTCAAGAGGATTTATGGTGAAATTAGCATTTGGTTATCACTCTATTTCCTCAATGCATTTTACATAGTCAAGTTTCATTTCCATTTAGATGCATATCACAAATAAACGCATTCAGACCTTTCCAAGATAATAAGGTGTAAGGTGGTTCTGTATCACTCGTTACAGGAAAACCTTCAGCAACGAGACTAGCCCGCTTGACGAATGGATCCCTTTTACCAGACTGATACACGGCAATTTTTCGAGGCATGTCCTCATCGTCATCATAATATCCGGTCTTTAATCTCAATGTTCTGATTTCCTCTAATGAAGGAATTTCTTTTCCCTGCCAATCGTATATCTCAAAAATCGGGTACCGATCACGTGTCCATTGCTCAATAATATCAATCACTTTTAACAGGATATATTCGGAAGAGTCCATCTGAAAACTGACAATGTCTCCTGATTTAAACGTCGTATCCGCTACAAAGCGCTTAGGAATCTTTTTAGCCAGGGGCTGAGGCTGATTCAATTGATGTTTTAACTTAAGAAGAACGGCCTCTCTTTTCTTCTTTAACTTTAAATCATCGTTCCAATTTTCTAGCTCGATTCCACTGTCAATAATCTCTACAGCATTTTGTTTTACGTGATCTTGTAATCGTCCTAGCTTCCATTGAATAAGTGCAAAGGAAAGCCAAAACAGTGTCATTTCTTCAGTATCTAATTCATCTACGTACTCTTGAATGACCTTTTCACTCGCTTGTTCATTCGAATAGCCGTCCCCTAGTAAATCTTTGTATATAAACCGAATATCTTCGGCAAGATCATTCGATAAAATTGCTACTCCCCAAACACCCATATGATTCAACTCCTAAAAAAAGTCATCTAGAACAAGTATAAAACAATGTTCTACATGACTCTTTGAAAATATTTATTTATGATACGGTTCATTACGATTAATCCGATACGCCCGATAAATCTGTTCACACAATACGAGCTTCATGAGTTGATGGGGGAACGTCATCTTCGAGAACGAGATCGTATCGTCCGCTCGTTTCATCACATCTTCCGACAGACCGAGCGACCCTCCGATGACGAAGGCGATTTTACTCTTTCCATACGTCGCGAGTTGATCGAGTTCACGTGCGAACGCTTCACTCGTCCGCTGCTTCCCTTGAATGGCCAACGCGATGACGTGCGTGTCTGGGGATATCTTCGCTAAAATCCGCTCGCCTTCCTTTTGTTTTACTAATAACATATCTGCCTCACTTAAATTCTCGGGTGCTTTTTCGTCTGAGACCTCGATTTCCTGCACTTTTGCGTAGGCAGAGAGCCGTTTTGTGTACTCGGCAATTCCTTGCTTTAAATATTTTTCTTTCAGTTTGCCGACCGTGATAATTGAAATATTCATCCAATTCTTCCTTTTTCCACAGTTTTTTTGGAGTTATCCATAGGGTTATCCACAGAGTTATCCACAAATCCACATGTTGATAATTAGTTTTTGCTTGACACAACATATGTTGCGTCGGCTTCACAGAACTCACATGTCACTTGTTCACTTGTGGATAATTCCTCTAACAACGGGTACTCCCCTGTTTCATCCACAATGATGTCTAAAGCGATTTCAACATGTTCCTTGCATACTTTTTTTTCCACAGTTTTTCCTCCTTAAAAAAGAAGCGTCGCCGCTTCTTTAAGTTGCTTCAGTTAACGTCGCCTCGGTTTCTCTCGTTTCACCGCGACGTAAATACTCAATCGTAATCGTATCACCGACTGTTGCATCTCGATAGAGTGCATCGCGTAAATCGACGTATCGTTTAATCTCCCGATCTCCGATTTGCGTGATGATATCGCCGACGCGAAGTCCCGCTTCTTCAGCCGGACTACCTGGTGTCACTTCTTCAACGAAGACACCGTCTTCTTGATCGAATGAGATGCCATACTCTTCCCGGACGTTACCAGGTACCGCAATGACTTCTTGAATTGTGACCCCGAGCTGTGCTCGTGTCACTTTCCCATCACGTTCTAACATGTCAATGACCGGCAGCGCCACGTTCACCGGAATCGAGAAACCGACCCCTTCTACGCTCGCTTCGGCGATTTTCATCGAATTGATTCCGACGAGCTCTCCACGAATATTGATGAGAGCACCGCCCGAGTTCCCTGGGTTGATGGCCGCATCGGTCTGGATGACTTCTGCGTTGTAATCCATCAAGCCGTCGCTATTCGTATCGACCGGCACCGTCCGCTCGACACCACTGACGATACCACGGGTGACCGAGTTTGAGAAGACACCGAGCGGATTTCCGATGGCCATGACGGTCTCACCGGCCTGTAGCACGGTAGAATCGCCAAGCACAATCGGTTTCGCATCGATGTTATCCGGCAACTCCACTTCTGCGACCGCCAAATCATTGAGCGGGTCTTCACCGAGAATCGTTGCCGACGCGATCTGACCGTCGGAAAAGGCGATGTTGATTTCATCCGCTTCTTCGATGACGTGGAAGTTCGTGACGATATACGCCGTGTTCCCTTCCACTTTATAAATGACGCCAGATCCTGCGCCCGCCTCCCACTGCGAGTCTGAGGTGAAGGCCCGCTGAATGTTCGTAATACTGACAACGGATGTTTTCGCCCCGAGGACAGCGGTCGTGACGTCGGATTCGGTGACGGTCACGGCTTGCTCGGTCCGCGTCAGTTCGTTCGTCACAAAACGAGAGGTCGGCGAATCCCAGAGCATCACTGTGACAAAAAACAAAGCCGCTCCTAAGAATCCGCCAACCCCTCCGAGTAACAACGGTTTTATATTCGGTCTCGGCTTGTGGCGTACGTGCTCCTCTTGCTTCGGACGCCATTCGCTCCGAGACGGATACGTCGGTTTTTCTTCTGTTGCTTCGTGTACTTCAGGTTCGACGTCTTGAGGTTCATACTCATGGTGTCTCTCTTCGTTCACGACGCGTCCCCCCTTCAAGACAGTGTGATAACTGTCTTTTCCCAAGTTTCCTTATAAAGAAACGAGCGAAGTGGGGATTGTCGGGTCCGTATCGCACAATTTGATTCGACCTAAGTCGACGTCCCGCATGCCGAGTGTTTGCGAGACGCTCATTTGCGCGAGCTCTTTCATGTTGTTGTCCTTGCTTAAGTGCGCCAAATAAATCCGTTTCGTTCGGTCACCGATGACCTCACTCATCGCAATCGCCGCATCCTCATTCGAGACGTGGCCGTAGTCCCCAAGGATGCGTCGTTTGACGCTCCACGGGTAACGTCCCATCTGCAGCATCGAGACGTCATGGTTTGACTCGAAGATAAAGTCGTCAGCCCCACGAATGACCCCTTTCATCCGGTCTGAGACGTAGCCCGTATCCGTGATATGGGCCAAGCGTTTCCCGTCGTGGGCAAACTGATAAAACATCGGGTCCGCCGCATCGTGACTGACGTTGAACGTTTCAATCTCAATATCACCGAACTGCTTGATGTCCCCGACCTCGATATGAAACTTCAACGCTGGGTCAATCTTTCCGATGAGTGATTCCATCGCCGCCCACGTCTTCGCATTCGCATAAATCGGTAAGTTATACTTTCGTGCTAATATCCCTACTCCTTTAATATGGTCGGAGTGCTCATGGGTGACGAGCAGTGCATCGATCCCATCAAACGACCGACCGATCGCTTCGATGCGTTGTTGCATCGCTTTCCCGGTCAATCCGGCATCGACGAGCAGCTTTGTCCGTTCCGTCTCGATATAGAGGGCGTTCCCGGTCGATCCGCTCGCTAACACACTATACTGTAAACTCACACCATCACTCCTTTCATTCTTTCGTTTCAAACTCGACGCGCTCTACCGTTCCGTCGATGGCATTGACGAAATATACATGATCGTCGATTGCGACCGACCATAGCGGTGGCATGATAATCAAACCGCCAGAGCTGTCGAGGGGTAAGCTATAAAACCCTGTGTTGATGGCCCGCATCTCCTGATTCGGTTGGAAATACTTCCGTGACGCGAGTTGAGAGATGGCTTCACTGGCCGTTAACACGAGATCGTCTTGCGGTTTCGATGAGATGTCTTTCAAATGACGTTGCTTATAATCCGTCACTTCAAACGCCTCATTCAATTGAATCAAGATGAGGGATGGTCCGATATACATCTCCGAATCTCCCTCGACTTCAGGTGCCGAGAAAATCTTATTGTCTTCAAACGTTTGGACGAAGGCGATTTGTTTCGTCTTTTCATCGTATCGCCAGTAGGCATACTCTTCTCCAAACGGAACATATTCCGCAACAAACGTCGAAGCCGTCGTTCGCAAATCCTTGGCATCGAGCGGCACGGGCTGTTTCAGCTCGACTTCGAGTTGCATATTGTCGAGCGTCGTTGCCAGTTGAGCCTCCCGATTTTTCGTGATCATCGCGGCCGACATCTCTTCAGACGACCCTGTCAAATAGCCGATATCCCGACCCATTCGTGGCAGTTTTGCCGGGTCGACGTTTCGTTGGTCTAAAATTTGTGCAATCGACGTGTTGTCGTTCGTCACGACTTCGGTCGCCCATGTCTCAGTCACCAATTGGAACAACAGATAGATGTTCAAGGCGAGGAAGGCGAAGATTAAAATGGTTTTCGCTTTACTCCAATCCACGATACATCATCCTTTCTGTCCAATCTTCTGACTGGTTGTACGGAACCCAACGTCCCGCTTCACGTACGAACCAATTCGGTGAGAACGTCACATATCGGCTCGTATCCTCGTTATACTCAATTTCATAACCAATTCGAATCTCGGTCACGTTCTCAAACCGTCCAGAATTGATGAGTGTCCCGAGTACTTCATCCGCGTCAGCCAGCTGCGTCGTGCCGACTGTGATCAAGCGGTCAATCTCTAAGTGATGTCGTGTGATGGACCGGACTTGTGCCCCGTCGTTTTCCACACGCAATGTGGATAAGTCGATGGCGTCATTGTTGATAAACGCCTCACGCTGGCTAAAGACCGGGAATCCTTTCACATGAAAACGGAATACGGTCGTTTCAAAGCCTTTGTTCGCCGGTGTGATGGCATCGAAACGAAGCGAGAGTCCTTGATTCTCAGAAGACTCGTCGACCCATCCACCATGGAAATTCACGAATTCGACGATCGAATCCAATCCGAGTGCCGTTTCCCGCTCGGTGCTGTTACGCGATAAGTTCCGATAGCGACTCGCGTTCAGCTTCGCGTCATATTCTGCTACGCTGACACCGTTCGTCAATGCCCCCACTGAACTCGCCGGGTCGACTTCTTGGACGTTCGGGTCGCCTGGGAAGAATGTGTCCCGCATCCAGTCGAGGCGCGCATCGATTTGAATCGACGATACGTCATATGCGAACAACTCATTCATCTCCGGTCCGACGACCGGGATATAGTTCACGCGTTCATCCGTATACGTCACTCGCTTCATCGTCCGACTCGAGTTTTTTAGGAATAGACTGTTCACGTCGCCGTTTCCGACCTTCGTTAGCTTCCCTTCCCAAATCGATTGGTCACTCATGATCGTCCGAATGGTAAACGCATTGTCTTCCATGTAGATGAGCACACGTTGCGGGATTTTCCCAGACAGACTGTACGTGCCCGGAAGCATATAGCTGAGCGTGTCCGCATAGTAGGCTTCCGGCAAAATCAATTCGAGTCCTTCGTTGATATCCGTGTAAAAGCTCGGGACATTCTTCGTGGCGAGCGGTTTGAATTCACTTGCTTCAAACGTATCCCGGATGACCCGCATCAACTGCTTCGGGGTGTTCTTCGAAGCGAAGACGGCGTTGTTGTCATGAACGACCGCTTGAACCGGAATCACGACCTGATTCGCTCGGCGTTGGAGCGACTCATCCACCGTCGTCAATTGCGTCTCCGATTGGACTGACTGATAGGTGGGATGATAATCCCACAAAATGATGGTTTGAACAATCGACGTGACGATTAACGTGAGCAAAAGGAACGACTTCCACAGTTCTGGCTTTGCAATCGTAAACCGTTTCATCAATCATTCACCTCCACAATCGTATCGAACGGAATCGTGAAGTAAATCGTCGTACCGCGGCCAAATTCACTCTCTGCCCAGATGTCTCCACCGTGAGCGGATACGACTTCTTTGGCAATCGATAGACCGAGTCCGGTTCCACCTATATTACGCGCCCGCGCCTTATCGACACGATAGAAGCGTTCGAAAATTTTCTTCAAGTTCGACTTCGGAATCCCGACTCCTTCATCCTTGATGCCGATGACGAGGCGTTTTGCCCGAAGCATCGTCCGAAACGTGATCGTACCGCCTTCTGGTGAGAACTTGATGGCGTTCGTGATGATGTTATCGATGACTTGCGTCATCTTATCCTGGTCGGCATGCACGTACACGCGACGTTTCATCAGCTTCCGACGGAATTGAATCGCGTCCCCTTTCGTCATCTCGTGACGATCGATGATATCGTTAAAGAACTGCACAAAGTCGAACTTCACTTTCTGCATCTTATATTCTTTACTGTCCATCTTCGAGAGTTGCAACAAGTCATTGACGAGGCGAATCATTCGCTCTGTCTCGTTTTGCGTCGTCTCTAAGAAGCGCGGCGCCAACTCATCATCCTGATAAGCCCCTTCCGCAAGGACTTCCAAATAACTACGCATCGTCGTGAGCGGCGTCCGCAACTCGTGACTGACGTTTGCGACGAATTCACGGCGATCTTGTTCGACTTGCTCTTGTTCAGTGACGTCATGCAAGACGACGATAAGACCTGTGATTGGTCCACTATGTTTTTGAATCGGTGAGAAATAAGCTCGAACAAGGAACAGTTCCTCATCTGTACTAAGGTCAATCAGTTTCGCCGGCATAGTCCCGTCCTCTGGGATAACGATTTCCTCTTCGAACGCGAGAAGACTCTGCAAGTTCATGCCCATCGCCTCTTCTTCATCGACCCCGATCATGTCACGTGCCTGGTCGTTCATTAAGATGACCCGTAACGAACGATCGGTCGCAACCACACCGTCAGACATGTTCTCGAGGACACTCGTCAATCGACGGCGCTCTGCTTCTGTTGTCGCATTCGCTTCCATCAACTCGTCCGTCAATTCGTTAAACGCGTAGGCGAGTTGACCGACCTCATCATCCGAATACACTTTAACTTTCCGCGAGAAGTTCCCTTTTCGCATCTCGACGGCTTGCCGACGCATATCGGCAATCGGTCGTGTGATCGTTCGAGATAACAAGATACCGAGGAAGGATGTGATGATCAAGGCAATGACCGTCCCGGTTGCGAGGATTCGGATGACTTGTTCCATCTGGTTATAGATAGACTGCATCGATGCCTCGATATAGATCATGCCGATTGTGGTTCCGTCTACTTCTGACTTGACGGGAACGGCGACGACGCGCATCCGGTCATTCGAATCTTCATAGACGAGCGTCTCTTGGGCGCCGCCTGTTGCGAATGACTTCTGGATAAACGTACTTGCCGTCCGTTGTCCGACGAGACTTTGATTGTTCTGGTTCGAGGTCGCCCGTACGACACTGTTCGTATCAATGATTTGGACTTCTCGAATGTCGTCAGCTAGCGTCGTGCTCTCGGTAAAGTCAGACAGCAGCTGATCCAGTAACTGGTTCAACTGCTGGTCCGTGGTCGAGTCACTCTCGTTCGCGGCGATCCCCTCACTGACGTTATAGCTCAGTAGGTTCGCCCGGTCGACGAGTGACTGCGAGAAGTTGTTGATGTATTGCCGTTCCAGAGAACGCACAAAGTACACGCCGATGACTTGCATCGCAACGAGAATGAGCAGCGCATAGATGACGACGAGCTTCCACTGGATTGATTTAAAGAAGTTCGTCCGTTTCATCGTTTAATCTTCTTCTCCTGCCTTCAAATAATACCCGACCCCGCGACGCGTAATGATATACGTCGGTGTCGATGGGTTGTCCTCCACTTTTTCACGAAGACGACGCACAGTAACATCCACAGTACGAACGTCCCCGAAGTAATCATAGCCCCAAACCGTTTGGAGTAAATGCTCACGCGTCATCACTTGTCCGATGTTTTGCGCGAGGTAATGAATCAATTCGAACTCGCGATGCGTCAGCTCGATCTTCTCTTCCCGCTTCGTCACCATGTACGAATCCGGGTGAATCGTCAAGTCGCCGATCACGATATCGTTTGCGTTCGCCCCTTTTGCTTCAGGCGCGGGCGCCGTCGCATGACGTCGCATGTTCGCTTTGACGCGAGCCAATAACTCACGAGAGCTAAACGGTTTCGTGACGTAATCGTCTGCACCGAGCTCTAGTCCGAGCACTTTATCAATCTCTGAGTCTTTTGCCGTCAACATGATGATTGGCATATCATACTTCTTCCGTACCTCGCGGCATACTTCCATGCCGTCTTTGAGTGGAAGCATGATGTCGAGTAAGATGAGATCCGGTTGAATCTCTTCTACTTTCACAAGCGCTTCTTCGCCGTCATATGCGACATGCACTTGGTAACCTTCTTTTTCAAGTTTAAACTTCAATATATCTGCGATTGGTTGTTCGTCATCTACCACTAAAATCGTACGATCCATTCAGTGAGTCCTCCTCTTATCATTAAACGTACATGCCTACATTGTAACTCTTTTTATACAGCTTAGAAAGCGTGGTCCATTTCCGTGGAAATGAAAAAGAGAGCCGCAACGGCTCCCTTTCTTATGCTTCGTAAATGTCACGCAAGATGACCGTCTGCTCACGGGCCGGTCCGACCGAGAAGGTCAATAACTCAATACCCGTCAATTCTTCGATGCGACGCACGTAACGTTTCGCGTTTTCTGGAAGGTCGTCGAAGTTACGGACGCCCGTAATGTCTTCTGTCCAACCAGGAAGTTCTTCGTATACTGGTACACACTTCTCAAGGACGCGGAAGTTCGGCGGATATTCGTCAAGATGCTTTCCTTCGTACTCATACGATGTACAAATCTTGAGCGTCTCAAGACCTGTCAATACATCGATTGAGTTGAGGCAAAGATCTGTAATCCCGCTGACACGACGTGAGTGACGAACGACGACCGAGTCGAACCAGCCGACACGACGTGGACGACCTGTTGTCGTTCCGTATTCTTTCCCGACTTCACGGATTGTATGACCAATCTCGTCATCGAGTTGTGTTGGGAATGGACCGTCACCGACGCGTGACGTATATGCTTTACAGACACCGACAACGTGATGAATTTTTGATGGACCGATTCCGGCACCACTTGATACGCCACCTGACGCTGCGTTCGACGATGTGACGAACGGGTACGTTCCGTGGTCGATATCGAGAAGGACACCTTGTGCTCCCTCAAAGAGAACCTTCTTCTCTTCGTCGAGTGAATCGTTCAAGACGACAGATGTATCACACACGTATTTCGCAAACTGTTGGCCATACGCGTAGTACTCTTCGAAGATGTCATCAAATTCAACTGGATCGACCTCGTACATTTTCACGAACATGCGGTTTTTCAACTCGAGAACGGTCTTTAATTTCTCTGCGAACACTTCTTTGTCGAGAAGATCTGCGATACGAATCCCGATACGCGCCGCTTTGTCCATGTATGCTGGACCAATCCCTTTAAGTGTTGTCCCGACTTTCGCATCACCTTTCGCATCTTCTTCTAAACGATCCTGAAGCTGGTGATACGGTAAAATGATGTGCGCCCGGTTCGAGATACGAAGGTTATCTGTGCTCACACCGCGCTCATGTAAGTAAGCGAGTTCTGTCACGAGTGATTTCGGGTTGACGACCATTCCGTTCCCGATGACACACGTCTTATCCGAATAGAAGATACCAGACGGAATGAGGTGAAGTTTATATTTCGTATCATTGAAGACGATCGTGTGACCAGCGTTGTCTCCCCCTTGATAACGCGCGACGACTTCGGCTTGTTTCGATAAGAAATCGGTGATTTTCCCTTTCCCTTCATCGCCCCACTGCGTTCCCACTACGACTACTGATGACATAATGAATCCTCCTTATTGATCAACGTTCTGTTCAAACCATCCGTAAGTGTACACTTGAAAAGCGAGAAAGTCAATCCAATACCGAACGTTTTATATAACATGTAACTATTCGTTCGTTATTTTACAAATCACCTATATAAAAAAAGACACCACCGACGTTACATCGGTGGTGCGAAGGCTTGTGTCTCCATATTGACGAACTTGTTGTACTCTTTCCGGAAGGAGAGCTTGACCGTACCGGTCGGACCGTTACGTTGTTTCGCAATGATGATTTCAATCGTATTGGCGTCTTCACTCTCTTTATCGTAATAGTCATCACGATAGAGGAAGGCAACGATATCGGCATCCTGCTCAATTGCTCCCGATTCACGGATATCCGACATCATCGGTCGCTTGTCTTGACGACTCTCTACCCCACGAGAGAGCTGTGACAAGGCGATCACAGGTACTTGAAGTTCACGCGCAATCGCTTTGAGCGTACGTGAAATTTCCGATACTTCCTGTTGTCGGTTCTCGCCCGGTTTGCCGTTCCCGACGATGAGCTGCAAGTAGTCAATCATAATCATCCCGAGACCGTGCTCTTGCTTCAAGCGACGACACTTCGCCCGAATCTCGTTGACGCGAAGACCCGGCGTATCGTCGATGTAGATGCCCGCTTGTGAGAGCGATGACATCGCAAGTGATAAGCGACCCCAGTCTTCCGCTTCAAGACGTCCGGTCCGGAGGCGCTGGGCATCGATATTTCCTTCCGCACACAACATACGCATGACGAGCTGTTCCGCCCCCATCTCTAAACTGAAGATGGCGACGTTCTCGCCCGTACGGACGGCAACGTTTTGCGAGATGTTCAAGGCGAACGCAGTCTTCCCGACAGATGGACGAGCTGCCACGATAATCAAATCGTTTCGTTGGAAACCGGCCGTCATCTTATCTAAATCCGTGAAGCCTGTGGCAATCCCGGTGATCTCACCGCTCGACTGATGCAGTTTTTCAATCGTCGAATAAGCATCCGATAGAACGGAACCGATCGGGTGGAAGCTGGACTGCCCTTTCCGTTGCGATACTTTTAGAATATTCCGCTCCGCGTCCGAGAGGACAGAATCGACCTCGTCCTGACGCTCATAACCATCTGAAACGATGTTCGTTGCCGTTCGAATGAGACGACGAAGTGCCGCTTTTTGATCGACGACATTCAAGTAATAGCCGATGTTCCCGATAGCCGGGACGGATTCAGCGACCTCCGCTAAATAGTTGAGACCGCCGATTTCGTCTAAAATACCTTGCGCCTGGAGCTCTGAACTGAGCGTGACCAAGTCGACAAGTTCGCCCCGGTCATTAATTTTTAACATCGCTTCAAAGATGCGTTGGTGGCTGACGCGATAAAAGTCGTCCGGGTCGACCCGCTCTGAGGCCGTGATCAACCGGTCCGAATCGAGGATGATCGCCCCTAAGACGGCTTGCTCCGCTTCCACGCTATGTGGTGGTGTATTGACTTGAATCGCATCACTCATCCGTCTCTACCTCACCTTCAAGCTTCTTGTACATGTACATTCAACGTCGCAACGACGTCATGGTGCAACTTCACTGGCACTTTCGTGAAACCGAGCGCCTTGATTGGGTGCTCGAGTTCAATTTTACGCTTATCAATCTTGTAGCCCATTGATTTGAGGGCATCCGCGATTTGTTTGCTCGTGACCGATCCGAACACGCGACCGCCTTCACCGGCTTTTGTCGTGACGGCGATCGTCTCTTTTTCAAGTTTTGCTTTCAGTTGCTGCGCTTCTTTCAACTCTTCTTCTGCAGCCTCTTCAGCACGACGTTCTTTCGCCGCGAACGCTTTTAGGTTTCCAGGTGTCGCTTCAACCGCCAAGTTTTTCTTGAACAAGACGTTTTTGGCATAAGCGTCTGCCACGTTCTTCACTTCTCCAGCTTTTCCTTGCCCTTTAACATCTACTTTCAAAATGACTTTCATTCTAATTCCTCTCCTTCAGTATCATCTGTCATATAATGATCAATTGCTTCTTTTAACAAGACGTTTGCTTGTTCGCGACTCATTTCGAGTTGTGTCGCTGCATTCGTCAAATGTCCGCCACCATCGAGCATTTCCATGATGACTTGAACGTTGACGTCACCGAGAGACCTCGCACTGATCCCGGTTCGTCCATCCGGTAAAATCGCGATGACGAACGAGGCTTTGACACCTTCCATATTCAGCAACTGGTCTGCAGACTGGGCAATCAATACTTGGTGATGGGCCTCATCGTCAGAAGCGACCGCGATCGCCATGCCATCTGTGTAAATCTCGGTGTTTTTCAAAATCTGTGACTGTTCGATATAGGCATCGAGGTCTTGCCGCATAAAGTGTTGCACGAGCACCGTGTCAGCTCCTTGAATACGTAAGTAGGACGCCGCATCAAACGTACGTGAACCTGTACGGAGCGTAAAGCCTTTCGTGTCGACCATAATTCCTGCAAGAAGTGACGTCGCCTCTAGAATCGAAAGCTTGCGACTTCCTGCCTGATACTCAATCAGCTCTGTGACGAGCTCACACGTCGACGATGCATAAGGTTCCATGTACACAAGGACCGGGTCCTCGATAAACTCTTCACCACGTCGGTGATGGTCAATCACAACGACACGCTCCGCCCGATACAGAATGTCTTTTGAAATGACAAGTGAAGGACGATGCGTGTCGACGACGACGAGAAGCGTCTGTTCATCGATGAGTGGTTGTGCTTCATATTCGGTCAAGAACTGGCTATATAACGAGTCATCGTTTTCTACCTCTTGAACGAGTCGCTGAATGCCGATGCTCGTCTCACCTGACGGCACCACCACGTACGCCTCACGTCCGACAAACTCAGCCAACTTCATAATTCCGATGGAAGCCCCGAGCGAGTCCATATCTGGGTTTTTATGTCCCATGACGAGGACACGGCTCGATTCCCGAATCAAATCACGCATCGAGTTCGAGATGACACGTGCCCGGACGCGCGTCCGTTTTTCCGTCGGGTTTGTCTTCCCTCCAAAGAAACGAACTTTTCCGTTATGACGTTTGACGACTGCCTGGTCACCACCGCGACCAAGTCCAAGGTCTAGACTCGACTGCGATAAGTTACCGAGTTCCGTCAATGTCGTTTCTCCACATCCAACCCCAATCGATAACGTCAACGGAATCCTTTGTTCCTTCGTTGCATCACGCACTTCATCCAAAATGGAAAAGCGATTGTTCTCAAGTTCGGATAACGTCCGCTCATTCATCACGAGGAAAAAGCGGTCTGCTGCCGTACGGCGCATATAGATGTGATGCCGCTGCGCCCATTGGTTGAGAAGCACCGTCACACGACGATTTACTTCACTTCGCACTTGCTCATCCACTGCGGTCGACATCTCATCATAGTTATCTAGATACAAAATACCAATGACCGTCTGCGCTTGAGCGTACTTTTGTTCAATCTCAGCTTCTTCGGTCATATCGAACAAATAAAGGGTTTGATGTATTTGGTTGTAATAGACACGGTAGACGCGGTCACCCACTTCAATCGTGGCTTCATCCTCTTCCTCTTCAATCAATTCATCGAATGCGGAATGGAGCGCATCAAGCGGTACACCAATCGCCATATCAAGTTCAAAGATCAAGCGCGATTGTTCATTATACCAATTGACACGTCTGTCTTGATCGAAGACTAAAATCCCAATCGGCATCGTCGTCAATGCTTCTTTTCCGACCTCTTCGATTTGATGAGAGAGTGAGAGGACATACTGTTCCCAATTTTTACGTTCCCGTCGCATCGTCACTTGCTGATAGATGAAAAAGATCAGCGTGCCCACAAACAGGGTGATTGCCGCCACAATGCTGTAGAACGCCAATCCTAACGAGACAAGGAATCCAATCACATATGGAATCATATGCCGCGCGTATTGGTTCTTCACGGATGTTATTGCTTCACCACTGTGCATGTATGCCTCCTAAAATGAGTAATGTTCACCCATGGAATCGTAAAGGTTTCTGCTCTATCATACCATATTCGTCGGTTTCACTTACACACTTACAAACGAGATGAAATACAAAAAAACGACTTATCCAAAAGGATAAGCCGTTCGTCAAACATTACTCTGCAACGTATGGAAGCAAAGCCATTTGACGTGAGCGCTTGATAGCGACAGTAAGTGGACGTTGGTATTTCGCTGAAGTACCAGTCACACGACGTGGAAGAATTTTACCACGCTCCGAAACGAAGCGTTTGAGCAATTCTACGTCTTTATAATCGATATGAGTGATGTTGTTCGACGTAAAGAAACATACTTTACGACGACGACGACCTCCTGGACGACGTGCCATGTGAAGACCTCCTTTATAAGTTAGTTTTGATTGTCAACAATGATTAGAATGGCAAATCATCATCTGACAAGTCGATTTTGCCGCCACCCGAGAACGGATCTGCGTCAAAACCTTTATTCGAATTCGAGGACTGAGATGAAGTCGAAGCAGCTCCTGCGCCCCATCCTGATCCACTTGATTCACCACCACCGAAGACATCTCCAGATGGTGCTTGCTCACGTTGCCCTGCGGCTCCGCGTGGTTCAAGGAAGCGTACGCTGTCGGCGACTACTTCTGCCCGGTAACGACGTTGGCCATCTTGTCCTTCGTAACTACTGATTTGAAGGCGACCGTCAACGCCGGCCATGCTGCCCTTTTTCAAGTATTGTGCTACGTTCTCTGCTTGTTTGCGCCAAACGACACAATCAATAAAGTCCGTCTCGCGCTTCCCATCTTGTCCAGCGAATGGACGATCGCAAGCGAGAGTAAGGCGTGTTACGGCGATTCCGCTCTGCGTGTAACGCATTTCCGGATCGCGAGTCAATCGACCAACTAACACAACTCGGTTAATCATCTCCAAGCTCCCCTTTCACGATACGAGGCGTTAAGGATTAACGCTCGTCTTTTGTTGTCATTTGACGGACAACGTCGTCAGAGATCTTCATGAGACGCTCTGTTTCTTGGATCGCTTTAGGTTCAGCAACGATGTTAAGAAGAACGTAGTGTCCTTCGCGCATCTTGTTGATTTCATAAGCGAAACGACGTTTACCCATGTCTGTTGTTTTTTCAACAGTACCACCGTTTTCAGTGATGACGTTGTTGAAGCGCTCGATTAAAGCTTTCTTCGCTTCCTCATCAACTGATGGACGGATAATGTAAAGAAGTTCGTATTTACGCATTATCTTTCACCTCCTCTTGGACTAACGGCTCCTACCGGTTTGTAGGAGCAAGGAGCAAACAATTGTTTTACTCACGTCATAATATACTATCAAACTTCCTTGACTTTTACAACACGTTTCCGTAAATCAACTTATACGTTGAAGCGGAATGTGACAACGTCGCCGTCTTGGAAGACATATTCTTTACCTTCCGAGCGAAGTTTCCCTTGTTCTTTCACTGTCGTCATGTTGCCAGCTGCTGAAAGATCTTCATACGCGACAACTTCAGCACGAATGAACCCACGTTCGAAGTCAGAGTGAATGACTCCGGCACATTGTGGTGCTTTCATCCCTTGTTTGAACGTCCAAGCGCGAACTTCTTTTTCACCTGCAGTGAAGTATGTTGCAAGACCAAGTGTCGAATACGCAGCACGGATCAATTGATCAAGTCCTGACTCTTCAATACCGAGATCTTGTAAGAATTCGAGACGTTCTTCCGGTTCGAGCTCTGAAATTTCTTCTTCGATACGTGCACAGATGACAATCACTTTCGCCCCTTCTGTTGCTGCATGGTCACGGACCGCTTGTACGTACTCGTTTGAGTCCGCGTCCGCCACTTCATCCTCACTCACGTTTGCCACATAAAGCATCGGCTTCATCGTCAACAATTGGAAGTGTTTCACGATGGCGAGTTGGTCGTCCGTTAATTCAGCGACACGTGCTGGGCGCTCCGACTCAAGAACGTCACGTACGATCTCAAGTGCTTCAAGCTCCTGTACCGCTCCTTTATCTTTTGCTTTTACCATTTTTTGAACGCGAGCGATTCGTTTATCGACTTGTTCAAGGTCAGCTAAGATCAATTCAAGGTTGATCGTCGTGATGTCGTCAATCGGTGAGACGCGTCCCGCAACGTGCGTGATGTTCTCGTCCTCAAAGCAACGAACGACTTGGCAAATTGCATCGACTTCGCGAATGTTCGCCAAGAACTTGTTTCCGAGTCCTTCACCTTTTGATGCACCTTTAACGATTCCAGCGATATCTGTAAATTCAAACGCTGTTGGCACCGTCTTTTTCGGTTTGACGAGTTCCGTCAATCGATCAAGACGTGCATCTGGTACTTCAACGACTCCGACGTTCGGGTCGATTGTCGCGAACGGATAGTTAGCCGCTTCGACTCCTGCTTGTGTAATCGCATTAAACAAAGTCGATTTCCCGACGTTTGGTAATCCGACAATTCCTGCTGTTAATCCCACTAGTAGTTCCTCCTCATCCGGTGTTTCCCGGGAAATGTTAAGCCGTCTGTGGAGTGGGTACCTTCAGTACACCACACCGTCACATCCTTCACAATTATAGATAGTCCACGATTAAACCGCAACTCACGTTCATAACCTAAAGAAAAACGCCGCTTATTCTGCGGCGTTCCCTTGCTCAAGCACTTTCTTGAATCGCTTATCAAAGTCTCGGCGTTGCATGAGTACACTTGCTCCGCAACCTTGACATTTGATGCGAATGTCCATCCCTACACGTGTGATTTGCCAGCGGTTCGTCTTGCAGGCATGTGGTTTTTTCATTTCCACAACATCGTTCAACGCATAAGTTTTACTGTGCATTTTCTGCTTCTCCTCCTTTAGGAGTTGGGTTCGGTGGTAACATGACCGTACGTGGGTATGGAATTTCAATACCACGTTGGTCGAATCCTGCCTTCAATTCTTTATGCAAAATTCGTCCAGCTGCGAAGTGTTGAGTCGGTGGCACTTCTGCCATCAAGCGATAGACGACTTCTGAAGCCCCGAGTGACTGTACTCCTGCGAGTGTGATTGGTTCAATGAAGAGGTCATGATACTTCGCCTCGACTTCTTTCGCAATCTCTTTAATCGCCGACTCGACATGTTCCATGTCCTCTTCGTAGGCGACACCGACATCGACAACCGCCACACTATTTTCTAGTGAGTAGTTCGTCACTTGCATGATCTGTCCGTTCGGAATGATAGAAACTTGTCCGTTCAATCCTTTTAGTTTCGTAGTGCGAATGCCGACCTCGATGACGACTCCTTCGACCTGTTGATTCAAACTGACATAATCCCCATTTTTATATTGGTTTTCAAAGATGATGAACGCGCCTGTAATGACGTCCTTCACTAAACTTTGCGCACCGAACGAGATGGCAAGACCTGCTACCCCGGCTGATGCGATTAAACCGGCAATATTGACGCCGAATTGTCCGAGCACTGTCAGGACCATAATCAAACCGATTACATAACGGATCGTATTTTGTGCGAGTTTCAAAAGTGTCTCGTTTTGACGCTGAGCGACAATATCATGTTCTTTTATTTTTCGAATCGTAAATACGCGCTCCACCATCGTCGTCAAGATTCTTGTTGCAATATATAAGCCAAGAATGATGAGCGCGACACCGGCGAGCTTGATCCCTAAACCAATCCACATGTCTGTATCTTTAAAGTACTCCACGAATTGGTTTACGCTATCCATCGTTTCGTCTGCCACCGTGCTTAAATCTTTTTCTGTATTTTGCGAAGCCATCTTTTCACCTCAAAAGTCGTAGATTCTAAATCATCAAAACATATTTCGCGACTTTTCTCAAACGCCGCATTCGGAAGTTTAGAAGTTTTCCACTTTTGGGAATGGGTTAATACGAGATCAATCCCCTAACTGCAACTAGGAATAGGCAGCTCAGAAGAGAGGATGAGATTCATGCCGTTTCGCCTAAAACCTCATAAACCATACTCTTTCTTCATTGAACACACTGAGCGGAGTGGATCCAGATTACTTGCGGACCAGCTTCATGAACAGTTGGTCAATGAAACCCATCGCCCCATCGTCCTTGTTTGCATCGGTTCGGATCGTTCGACCGGTGACTCTCTTGGTCCACTCGTCGGAACGTTTTTAGAAGAACGTCGCATCCGCAACCTGCACGTATACGGTACGTTAACGAAACCCGTACACGCACTCAATTTAGTGGAGACGTTACATGAGATTCAAACACGCTTCCATCAACCGCTCATCATTGCCATCGATGCCTGTCTCGGACGTTTGTCGAGTGTCGGCTACGTCTTCTTCTCAGAAGGACCACTCGCCCCAGGTGCAGGTGTCCAAAAAGAACTCCCTGCCGTCGGCGCTTATAATATCAAAGCCGTCGTGAACGTCAGTGGCTTTATGGAGATGATGATTCTTCAAAATACACGACTCCATCTCGTCTATGAACTCGCACGCTTCATCACGGAAGGGTTCGTCGATTTCGATTCACGCATCGGACGCCTTCATCACGAAGAGGCTGCGATCACTAGACTTCGTCAGTCGCGAGACGAGTCAAAGTCTTGAGGCGACAACAACGTAAGGAGTTGTTCTAAATCGTCTTGAGAGAAGTATTTTAGTTCTAACACGCCTCCCTTTCGACGAGGACGAATCGACACATCCATTTGAAGACGCTCTGCAAGCACTGCTTCGACCGCTTCGATATCCGCGTTCGATTGCTTCAGCGTCTTTTTTGCTGTGCGCTCTTTTTGTAAGTAACGCTCAAGTCTGCGAACTGTCCAATGCTCGGCAATTACACGCTTCGCGATTTGCTCCATCGCTTGTTCTGATTTCATGCCTGTAATCGCCCGTGCATGACCCATCGTCAAATCGCCGACCATGACCGCGTGCTGAACCGCGCTCGGTAGACGAAGCAGACGCAAACTGTTCGTCACATGACTTCTGCTTTTCCCGACCCGGTCTGCCAATTGTTGTTGAGTCAGGCCGAGTGTCTGCATCAATTGTTCATAGGCGACGGCTTCTTCGATGGCGTTCAAGTCAGCACGCTGAATGTTTTCAATCAAGGCCAACTCCATGACGCGATCCGAGTCTGCCGTGACGACTAGAGCGGGAATGTCTTCTTTCCCGGCGAGTTTTGCCGCTTGGAATCGTCTTTCCCCAGCGATGATTTCATAGTAGCCGGTCGCTTTTCGTACGACGATCGGTTGCAACACGCCATACCGTTCAATCGACTGGCGTAACTCTTCTAGTTTCTCCACCTCAAATTGTTTCCGGGGTTGGTTCGGGTTTGGGCGAATGAATTTTAAAGCTAATCGTTCCATCTACAAACCTCCTTCATCGTATGAAAAAGCACGGACTCATTTTTGAGGCCGCGCTTTCGGGATGCGAATTCGAATTTCAACAAATTCCTCTTCGTCTACTTCTTCAGTTTGGACATCAATCCCTGTTTTCCCAATCAAATCGATTGAGTCACGAATCGTATTGATGGCGATTCGCGTATCGCGCGCAAAACTTTTTGTCCGGCGACGTTGTTTTTTCGGTTTACGCTTTTCTTCTTCAAGCGGCGTTGTCAAAAAGGCGACTCGTTCTTCCGTCTCTTTAACATTATAATCCTGTTCCAACACTTCAACGAGCACTTGGAGCTGTAATCCCTCTTCTTTTAACGGTAACAGCGCACGTGCGTGTCGTTCGTTGATGCGACGATCGCGAAGCGACTGCTTCACATCCTCAGGCAATTTCAACAGTCGCAATTTATTCGCAATCGTAGACTGGCTCTTCCCCAGACTCTTCGCTAACGCATCCTGTGTCAAGCCGTTCAAGGCGAGTAACCGGTCGTATGCTTCCGCCTCTTCAATTGGACTCAACTGCTCCCGTTGCAAGTTTTCAATCAATGCGAGCGCAGCCGTCGTATCGTCATCCATATCGCGAACGATTGCTGGAATCGCTGACCAGCCGAGCGATTTCACGGCTCGGAAACGACGCTCCCCGGCGATGATTTCATAGCAGTCCCCGTCTGCCTTTCGAACCACGATCGGTTGAAGCAATCCATGTTCCGAAATCGTCGTTGCCAACTCTTCAATTTTAGCCGGTTCGAACACTTTACGCGGTTGATATCGGTTCGGACGCAATCGTGACAACGAGAGCTCCTGTACCGTGTCATCCGCTCGAACTTCTGCAATCTGCGTCACGGCAACTTCGTCTTTTCGATTCACACCGAACAATTTCGCAAATCTATTCTTCAACGTCGGGCACCCCTTTTATGTAAAAAAATAAGCAGACTCCACCACTGGAATCTGCTTTTGTTTCACGTGAAACGACATCATCAGATAAGTGGCTCTTTCACCGGTGTCCCCGCCTTACGCGGATATTTCCCGGGCGTTTTTCGTAGTTTATCTACAACTACGATATTACGCTCACTCATCTCTCCTGGCAATAGGAACTGGTGTGTCGCTTTTTCTTTCCCGCCAAGGACAGCCAACGCATTTTGGGCGTCTTTCATCTCATCAGATACTTTCGCCGCTTTCAGCGCGACAAAGTTTCCGCCTACTTTTGCGAGTGGCAAGCAGTACTCAGCCAACACCGTCATGCGGGCTACCGCACGTGCTGTGACGACATCAAACTGTTCGCGGAATTTTTTGTTCTTCCCAAACTCTTCGGCACGTCCATGATGGAACGCGACACCTTCAAGTCCAAGGGCGAGCGCCAACTCATTCAAGAACGTGATGCGTTTGTTCAATGAATCGATGATCGTGACATGTAAGTGCGGGAATAAAATCTTGAGAGGGAGACTCGGGAATCCGGCACCCGCTCCGACATCACATACCGTTTCGACTTTCGTGAAATCGAAATGGAACGCTGCGCTGAGCGAATCGTAAAAGTGCTTCAAATACACTTCCTCTTTGTCCGTGATGGCCGTCAAGTTCATTTTTTCGTTCCATTCAACAAGCATCTCGAAATAGCGCTTGAACTGAGCGAGTTGTGTCTCGTTCAGTTCAAACCCTTTCGCCCGTAACGCTTCAATAAATTGAGATTCGTTCATCGTTTCACTCCACCGTCGCATATTGTCCTTGTTCGATATAGACGAGCAAGATTGACACGTCTGCAGGGTTTACACCTGAGATTCGTGATGCTTGTCCGATCGAAAGTGGACGAACTTGTTTTAATTTTTGTTTCGCTTCTGTCGCAAGACCGCCGATTGCATCGTAATCCAAGTTTTCTGGAATCCGTTTTGCTTCCATGCGACGCATCTTCTCGACTTGTTCGAGCTGTTTTGAGATATAGCCTTCATACTTCACTTGAATCTCGACTTGCTCTTTCACTTCGAACGACAACTCGTCCGTAGATGGGACGACCGTCATGAGTGCCTCATACGTCACTTCTGGACGTTTCAACAAAATGTTCGCATGTGTCGCTTCTTTCAGCGGGTGTGCACCGACCGATTCAAGCATCGCATTCACTTCAGGCGTCGGTTTGACGACAAGTGATGCAAGTCGCTTCACTTCTTTTTCAATCGCTTCACGCTTCTCATTGAGATGTGCATGGCGTTCTTCTGAAAGTAAGCCGATCTCATGCCCGATGTCGCTGAGACGTAAATCTGCATTGTCATGACGCAACAAGAGGCGATACTCAGCACGCGATGTGAGGAGACGATATGGTTCGTTCGTTCCTTTCGTCACGAGGTCATCGATTAAGACACCGATGTATGCTTGAGAGCGGTCAAGGATGACAGGGTCTTTACCGAGCACTTTGCATGCGGCGTTGATTCCCGCCATGATTCCTTGTCCAGCTGCTTCTTCGTAGCCGCTCGTCCCGTTGATTTGCCCTGCTGTAAAGAGTCCTGGAACTGCCTTTGTTTCAAGAGTCGGCCAAAGTTGCGTCGGTACGACCGCATCATACTCAATCGCATAACCTGGACGCATCATCTCTGACTTTTCAAGACCTGGAATCGTCCGAAGCATCTGATGTTGAACGTCTTCTGGCATACTCGTCGAGAAACCTTGAACGTATACTTCTTCCGTATCGCGACCTTCTGGTTCTAAGAAGATTTGGTGACGTGGTTTGTCATTGAAACGGACGACTTTATCTTCAATCGATGGACAGTAACGTGGTCCTGTTCCTTTGATTGCACCCGAATACATCGGTGAACGGTGTAAGTTCTCATCAATCAATTGATGTGTACGTTCACTCGTATACGTGAGCCAGCAAGGGATTTGTTCAATTGGATTCAAGTCAGTCGACGTGTACGAGAAGAATGATGGATTCTCGTCTCCAGGCTGAATCTCAGTCTTCGAGTAATCGATTGTTTTCCCATCGATTCGTGGCGGTGTCCCTGTTTTGAATCGAACTAAATCGAGGCCGAGTTCTTCTAAATGTTTTGAAAGCTCGACCGATGGCATTTGGTTGTTTGGACCACTTTCGTATGCCAATTCACCGATGATGATTTGACCACGCATGAACGTTCCCGTCGTGACGATGACTGCTTTCGCGCGATATTCTGAACCCGTGTTCGTTACCACGCCACGAACTTCTCCGTCTTCGACGAGCAATCGTTCAACAAGTGCCTGACGAAGCAATAGATTCGGCTCGTCTTCTAGCACTTTCTTCATATGATTTTGATATTGGAATTTGTCCGCCTGTGCACGTAGTGCACGTACCGCTGGACCTTTCGACGTGTTGAGCATCTTCATTTGGATGTACGTCGCATCAATCGCACGACCCATTTCTCCGCCGAGTGCGTCGATTTCACGTACGACAATCCCTTTCGCCGGTCCACCGATTGACGGGTTACAATACATGAACCCGACCATATCAGGGTTCATCGTCAGCATCGCTGTTTTGGCACCCATCCGAGCCGATGCGAGTGCCGCTTCAATCCCTGCGTGTCCGGCCCCGATGACGATTACGTCATATTCGCCTGCCGTATAAGCCATATTTGTTCCTCCTTATTATTTCCCAAGACAAAACTGTGAAAAGAGCTGATCAATCAAGCTCTCTTGTACGGTATCTCCATTGATTTCACCGAGCGTATCCCATGCCCGACGTAAATCGATTTGGACCATATCGATTGGCATATTCATGACAGCACTACCGAGTGCCTCATCAATTTGACCAATCGTTCGTTTGATTAATTGAATGTGTCGAGCGTTTGAGATATATGTCATATCTTGTGACTCGACGCCTTTTGCAAAGAAGAGGTTCGCAATCGCCGCTTCAAGTGCATCGATTCCCTCATCTAGTAAGAGCGACGTCGCCACGATTGGTCGGCCTGCCGCTAGTTTCTCTAGCTTAGAAGAATCCATGTTTTGTGGCAAGTCTGTCTTGTTGATGATGATGATGGCATTCATCCCTTTGACGGCCTCAAACAACGCCTCATCTTCGACAGTTAGCCCTTCATGTCCGTTCAAGACGAGAAGGACCAAGTCCGCTGCTTCTAACGCCTTCCTCGATTTTTCTACGCCGATGCGTTCAACGATATCTTCTGTCTCGCGAATACCGGCGGTGTCCACCAACTTGAGCGGAACACCTTTCACGTTGACATATTCCTCGATCGTGTCACGTGTCGTCCCGGCAATCTCCGTGACAATCGCTTTCGTCTCCTGCACAAGCGTATTCATGAGTGAAGATTTTCCGACGTTCGGTCGCCCGATGATTGCCGTCGCCAAACCTTCGCGCAAGATTTTTCCTTGTCGCGCCGTCTCGAGCAATTGCTCCAAGATTCGTTTGACTTCGCCTGCCTTCTCTTCGACGATCGCTTGTGTCATCTCTTCGGCGTCATACTCCGGATAGTCAATATTGACCTCGACTGCCGCAATCGTCTCAAGCAGTTGTTGACGCAATTCGCGAACGAGTCGTGACAAACGTCCTTCCATTTGAGACATGGCCACATTCATCGCCCGATCCGTTTTCGCACGAATCAAGTCCATAACCGCTTCGGCTTGTGATAAATCGATTCGGCCATTTAAAAAGGCGCGTTTCGTGAACTCGCCCGGTTCTGCTAAGCGGATGTCGGGTTGGTCGAGAATGAGTTCTAGCACACGATTGACCGCCACGACGCCTCCGTGACAATTGATTTCGACGACGTCTTCTCGTGTAAACGTCTTTGGTGCTCGCATGATACTGACCATGACTTCATCGACGACTTCGCCCGTATCAGGACGTTTTAATGTTCCATAATGAATGGTATGTGAATCGACCTGTGTTAAGTCTTTTCCAGAAAACACATTGTTCACCGTTTCGACCGCCAAATCGCCTGATAATCGGACGATTCCAATGGCACCTTCACCCATCGGCGTCGAAATCGCTGTAATCGTGTCAAACTCTAGCATCTTTCTCCCTCCAAACCTAAACCATCTTCTTCTATCATATGCATAACGAACCTACTATACACGATATTCGACTTGAACGAAAGAGTTCACCCGTCGATGAAGTCATTGCAGTTCCTATCATTATTTTCGTACAATAAAGGAATATATTGACAGAGACGAGAGGGATGAACATGAAGCAACAGGAAGCGATTCAACTCATTACGGAACGATTAAAACAGGATGAGGCAGTTCAAGCAATTTTTTTGAAAGGCTCTTTCGGCAGGGGAGAAGCCGATGAGCATTCAGATATCGACCTTTATGTCATGGTGCACCCCGATGAGGAGGCCTCCTTTCTATCTAGACGCCTCGAGCATTTAAACGCCTACCGTCCGATTCTGTTAAAAGACGAGATTCACATCGTTGCGCCACAACTCATCGTCGTATTCGACGATTTTCTTCACCTCGACCTGTTCACGGTCACGCAAGATACGTTGAACCATCAAGACTCGATTCATGTGATCTACGACCCACAACAGCGACTTGCTAGACACGCCACTTCCTTGCAGTTAGACGAAGCAGCAATCAGTGACCATGCCTTCGACACCGTTTGGTTCTTTTTCCAATATACGAAATCAAGAAATCGCGGTAACGACATTTGGGCAGCCGAAATGCTTCGTCAAGGAATGGTCCATTTTGCATATGTGTTAGCCGCTCACCATACACCGGATCGGGCTTCCCTCGGTTTAAAGGATATGACGCAGCGACAAGAAATCGACCTACATCCATTTTATAATCAATTGACCCCAGCGAATCATGAAAAAGCCGCCCGACTCTACATCGAGCGACTTAAAGAAGAACACCCTTTCTTCCAATCCTTATCCGGCTACAATGTGTTCGGATCGTTTATGGAACAGTTGCTTCAACGAGAAACAAACCGCCCTTGAAAGAGGACGGTTTGTTTTTTAGTAACGTGCTTGTCGTTTCGTCGAACGAATCGTGAAATAGAGGAACAATTCTAGAATTGCAATGGCGATGAGGATTCCACCGAAAAGCTGGAATAGGACAAGTAGGCTACTGAACGGATTTGTCAACATGAGAATCCCGACACCAATCCACAATAGACTGCCAATCAAAAACCAGAGCCATCGTCCTGCCATCGATTGACGGTAACCGAGCGCCTGAATGAGGCGAATGATTCCTCCAAATAAAAACAGCGCCCCGATTAAAATCGGGAGTAGACTAGCCAGCGTCTCGGCGAAGAAAAAGACGACCGCTGCCAAAATCAAATAGATGAGACCCATAAAGAAAGCTGGCGGTAATCCGCCTTGTCGTCTGCGAACTCCCTGAAAGATCATCCATATGCCCATGATCGCCAAGTATCCAGCAATCACGTACACCATGACATCAAAGAAAAATCGAGGGTACAGTAGAATAAGAACACCGAGCACAAAGTAAAGGATTGCTTGCCATAACGTCGAACGTTCTACACGATGAATAAATGCCTCCATGTTTCCACACCTCCATTTACCCGTTTCTTTCATTATTCCCGTCTTCTCGACATACAATCCCACAAAAAAAGCTGAGTGTCAGAAGACACCCAGCCTAACGATTATTTACGTTTTTTCTTTTTGTTTTTCTTCTCTTCTTCAGCAAGCGCTGCACGCTCTGCTTCTTTCGCAGCGATTTTCGCTTCTGCTGCAACCTTCATCTTCTCACGCATCGGAAGCATGATTGCCATCGTGACGATGATTGAGATGATATAACCGACTACCCAGTACAATGAGAGCGCGGCTGGAAGGTTGATCGACATGATGAAAATCATGACCGGGAAGATGTAAAGCATCATCTTCAATTGTGGGTTCTGTTCTTGACCCGCCATTGAGATTTTTTGTTGAACGAACGTCAAGATTGCCGCTAAAATCGGCAAGATGAACGTTGGGTCCGGAGCACCGAGGTCGAACCATAAGAAGTCCGCTTCGAAAATCTCAGGAGTACGACGAATCGCATCATAGAACGCGAAGAGAATCGGCATTTGAATCAAGATTGGCAAACAACCTGCGAGCGGGTTGATTTGGTATTCTTGATAAAGTTTCATCATCTCTTCTTGGAGTTTACGTTGTGTTTCTTGGTCTTTTGAGCTGTACTTCTCACGAAGCTTCAACATTTCCGGTTGCAAGACTTGCATCGCACCCATACTCTTCGTCTGCTTGATCATGAGCGGGAGAATCAACAAACGAACAATGATTGTCGCGATGATGATTGAAATCCCATATTGCCATGGGCCACCGACTAAATAAGCAACTTCCTTCAAGAGCCATGCGAGCGGCCATACAAAGTACTTCGCCCAGAAACCTTCTGTGTCAGCCGTGATTGGTTCGGCTTGGATGGTAGACGGATCCACACAGCCTGCCATCAGCATAATGACCGCAGTCATGGCAGCGAGTAATCCTAATTTTAGCTTTTTGCTCATAGTTCCTCCTACGCTTTCTTTATCAATTCTTTTTTAACGCACACGTCGATCGGGCAATCTTATAAGACTCTGATTATATGAGAGAACAAATTCAGATTGTCATGGTCACCGGCTTTGTTTTTGCCAAACCTTTGCTCGTTTGAATACGTGTTTCAAACTCTCGGTCACTTCCGACTGCGTCAATGCGGTCGCAGGCTTCCGGGCGATGATCACATAATCATTCGGCGCAACGTTCGGTTCAAGCAAGCGAAGCGACTCACGCATCAATCGTTTCATGCGGTTTCGTTCTACAGCATTTCCAAGCTTTTTGCTGACAGAAAGACCCACTCTGAAATGCGTTTGATCCGCTTTGAGCGTGTAGACGACAAACTGACGATTGGCCACGGAGCGTCCTTCGCGAAACACCGCTTGGAACTCTTCATTCTTTTGCAGGCGGTATTCTTTTTTCAAAATTCTCACTCCATCCTTCGCTTCAAAAATCGTCAACTAACATCATATCATATCCGCATCATTTGAACGAGGGAGAATCCATGAAATGCTACGTTTCTGTGACAAACTAAAAAATTGCCCGAGGAAAGGATCCCCGGGCAATCTTCATTCGAAATTATACAGTCAAGGCTTTACGGCCTTTACGACGACGAGCAGCAAGAATGTTGCGACCGTTTTTAGTCGCCATGCGTGCACGGAATCCGTGAACTTTCTTACGCTTACGGTTGTTAGGGTTGAAAGTTGGTTTCATGGTTACAGCACCTCCTCAAGATTAACGCTCTATTAGCAAGTTATAGTTTCATTTAAGGCAGTCTTTAAGATTATATAAATCGAATCAACAATTGTCAATGTATTTTCGAACGGTTTTCGAATCGGGGAGATCACGTGATTGAGAGGTGTCATTTGGGATCGTTTAACTTTGTCTAGAACGGCTTGTATGGAACCAGATTGATACGAAACCTTTACGTATTTCTTAAACGGTCTTTATAAATAGCGATGTTGAGCCATTTTATCCACATATTCACGAAGTTATCCACATTTATATGTGAATAACTCTTCTTTTTTCATGTCTAAATTCTTTATTTTTTCATTTTCTTCTTTTACAAAAACTTTCTCTCAATTCACTTCCTCCTCTTTTGTGCATAACTTTTTCAATGACCTTTCTATCCAAACCCCTTTATCCACAACATATCCACAGTTTATCCACAAAACACACAGCATGTGGATAAGTGGGTGTGGATACTTTTCTTTGTCTGTGGATAAATACCGAAAAGCATTGCCACGTCTATTTTATTTTGCTAAACTGAATGTGCACAAACTTGTGGATGAACAATTCGTGATTCCGAGATATACACAGGCTGTGGATAAGTGTTATCCCCATAATGAACACCATGTGGATAACTTTATCCACAGTTTTTGTTCTTTGGGGATAACCCTAGTTTCTACTATAGAATAGTGTATGTGTATATCGTGTGAATAAGTTTTACCAAACATGTGAGTAAAGGAGGTCTTTCATTGAAGAATGCTCGCGAGATTTGGAGAAACGTTTTATCTGTGATTGAAGAAGAGGAACGAACTCCAAAAGCTAGTTTTGACATGTGGTTGAAATCAACCGAAGGGGTATCACTGATGGGAACGACACTCGTTGTGTCGGCACCGGCCAGCTTTATCGTTACGTGGTTAGAGCGACAGTACTTGTCACTTTTACAAGATACGGTCGAAGAAATCACAAACAATAAGCTCGAAATTCATTTTATTGAAGAATCTCAAGCACACAAGTATGCTCCAGCGGATGGATCGTCACAAGAATCCATTGCCGTGACGGAAACAAGGGAACAGCCTTTACCATTACCTTCAAAAGAGGAAGGGGATCTCGGACAGCTGAATGACAAATATATCTTCGAGACGTTTGTCATCGGATCGGGGAACCGGTTTGCCCACGCCGCATCACTCGCTGTCGCTGAAGCACCGGCACGTGCATATAACCCGCTATTCATTTACGGGGGAGTCGGACTCGGGAAAACGCATTTGATGCATGCGATTGGTCATTACGTAAAAGGACAAAAACCAGGAGCTCGGATTGCGTACGTCTCTTCTGAAAAGTTTACGAATGAATTCATCAACTCTATTCGAGACAATAAAACAGGCGAGTTCCGTAATCGCTATCGGAACATCGATGTGTTGCTGATTGATGATATTCAGTTCTTAGCAGGAAAAGAACAAACGCAGGAAGAGTTTTTCCACACTTTCAATGCGCTACACAATGATCAGAAACAAATCGTCATTTCAAGCGACCGACCACCAAAAGAAATTCCGACGTTAGAAGATCGCCTACGTTCGCGTTTCGAATGGGGACTCATTACGGATATCACACCACCTGACCTCGAGACACGAATTGCGATTCTCCGTAAAAAGGCGACTGCTGAAGGTCTCGATATCTCAAACGAGGTCATGCTTTATATTGCGAATCAAATCGATACGAACATTCGTGAGCTAGAAGGGGCATTGACACGCGTTGTCGCTTACGCAAAACTAGTTGGGCGACCGATTGACCCAGACGTAGCAGCAGAAGCGCTTCATAACATCATGCCGGTCCAGGAAGCGAAGAAGATCGTCATTCGTGACATTCAAGAAATCGTCGGTCAACACTTCAACATTCAAGTAGAAGAGTTGAACTCGAAAAAACGCACAAAAACGTTGGCATTCCCACGTCAAATCGCGATGTACCTATCTCGTGAGATGACGGAGAGTTCATTACCGAAAATCGGGGAAGAGTTTGGAGGGCGTGATCATACGACTGTGATTCATGCACATGAGAAAATTAGCACGCTTCTGAAAAACGATGTGGAAATGCAAGAGACGATTCAAACGTTGAAAAAAGCACTGTCTAACTGATGATGGATTCTCTGTGGATATCCTGTGGATAAACCACCTTAGTTATCCACAAGTTATTCACAGGCGAAATGGCTTCATACGTATGCTTTAGGGGACTTATCCCCAGTATCCACAGCCCTTATTACTATTATGACTTAATTAATACTATTATTATTAGTAAATGACTCATTTCACCTTAGGAGGAATTATCCACATGCATTTAACGATTCAACGAGATGTATTCATGCAAGCCGTACAAGATGTATCAAAAGCTGTGGCTTCACGAACGACCATTCCGATTTTGACAGGCTTAAAGCTTGAAGCTCATGCGGACGGTTTAACACTGACAGGAAGTGATACTGAAATTTCGATTGAACGTTTGATCCCAATCGAAGAAGGTGGAATCGAACTCATTCAAATTCAGCGTGCTGGAAGTGTCGTATTAAATGCGCGCTTTTTAGGAGAAATCGTGAAGAAGTTGCCGACGAACGAAGTCACACTCGAAGTGTCACCAAACTTCATGACACGAATTGAGTCTGGCCAGGCAGAATTCCATTTGAACGGTCTCGACCCGGACGAATATCCTCGCCTGCCAGAACTTGCGAGCGACCGTCGTTTCTATCTACCAGCGGATCTCTTGAAGACCATCATCCGTCAGACGAGTTTCGCTGTTTCTTCACAAGAGACACGCCCCGTTCTAACAGGGGTCAACTTCTCTGCTGAGAAAGGCTTCCTCACATGTGTAGCGACAGACAGCCACCGCTTGGCGCTTCGTCGTGCTCGTTTTGAGACAGATAACGACTTGACGTTCCAAAATGTCGTCGTCCCTGGTCGTTCGCTCAACGAGCTCGCTAAATTGCTCGATCGTGAAGAGTTGCCGATTGAAATCGTGCTGACGGACCAGCAGATTTTGTTCCGCATGAAAAACATCTCATTCTTCTCGCGTTTGTTAGACGGGGCGTACCCAGACACGTCACGCCTCATTCCAGAAGAATATCGTACAGCGGTGCGCATGAATGCGAAAGAATTCTTACAAGCCATCGATCGTGCGTCACTCTTAGCACGTGCTGACCGGAACAACGTGATTAAATTTGTCGCGGAAGATACGACAGCAGTCGAAGTATCTTCACATTCACCTGAAGTCGGTAAAGTGTCTGAGCGTGTCAGCATCTTATCGCTTGAAGGGGAAGAATTGAAAATCTCCTTCAACTCTAAATTTGTAATGGATGCGCTTCGTGCGCTCGATGCATCTGAAATCGAAATCCAGTTCACGGGTTCGATGCGACCGTTCATTCTACGACCGGTTGAGCAAGATAGCGTTCTTCAACTGATTTTACCAGTCCGCACATCGTAAGCAGCGGATAGGGATGATGAGGTGTCTGACCTTGTCATCCCTCTTTTTGCCTTATTCGACGATTTTCGATAAACTAATATGTATGGCGATTTTTTCAGATCAGCATGTGAGAAAGGAAGTGACGACATGGAAAAAGTGTCGATTACAACCGAGTATGTAACGCTCGGACAATTTTTAAAATTCGCAGACATCATCTCAAGTGGGGGACAAGCAAAGTTCTTTTTAGAAGATGTCATGATCAAAGTGAACGGTGAGCAGGATCAACGCCGTGGTCGTAAATTGAGAGATGGAGATACAATCGAGGTCGAAGGCTTCGGGGAATATCAAATCGAGGGAAACTGACGTGCATTTAAAGTCGATCCGATTGCAAAATTATCGCAACTACGAAACCCTCGAGCTAGATTTCTCAGAACAGACGAATGTTCTAATTGGTGAGAATGCCCAAGGAAAAACGAATCTTCTCGAATCGATTTACGTACTTGCGCTCGCAAAATCGCATCGGACGACACAAGACCGAGAATTGATCGGTTGGGAAGCTGATGCCGCAAGTATCGAAGGACGGATTCATAAACGCACCGGCGAATCGGTGCAGAGTCTCTCATTTTCTCCTAAAGGAAAAAAAGCAAAGCTCAATCATTTAGAACAACGTCGTCTCAGTGACTATGTCGGCGCATTTAACGTCGTCTTGTTCGCCCCTGAAGACTTAGCCATCGTCAAAGGCAGTCCACAAGGGAGACGGCGATTTTTAGATATGGAAATCGGTCAGGTCAGTCCCGTGTACTTACATGAGCTCAATCAATATTTGAAGACGTTAAAACAGCGAAACGCCTTGTTGAAGCAGTTATCCACAAAGGGTGGGGACGAGACGTTACTCGAAGTATTGACGGACCAATTGATTGAACTCGCCGTGAAGATTGTGATGAGACGCTATCATTTCATCGATCAACTCGAAAAATGGGCTAATCCGATTCATTCTGGGATCACACGTGAGTTAGAGACACTGACGATTCAATACGTTTCTGACACGTTCCAAAAAGAACGTTTCTCAAAAGAACAGATGTTTGAAACGTATCGTCAAAAGTTTGATAAAATAAGAGAGAACGAACGAAGAAGAGGTGTGACCTTATTTGGTCCACATCGTGACGATTTTGAATTGTACGTAAACGATCGAAACGTTCAAACGTTCGGTTCACAAGGTCAGCAACGAACGGCGGCCTTGTCATTGAAGCTAGCTGAAATTGAATTGATTCATGAAGAAGTTGGCGAATATCCTCTTTTGTTATTAGACGATGTGTTATCTGAACTTGACGATCATCGCCAAACCCATCTACTCGATACGATGGGACGAAAAGTACAAACGATTTTGACGACGACAAACATTGATGGAATCGCACATGAAACCATTCAACAAGCCAAAGTGTTTCACGTGAAACAAGGCGAAGTCGAAACAGAATCCGTGTAATCGTGGTAAGAAGGAACACCAAATCATGTATAGTAGGTGAAAATAACCGATGAGTAATGAAAACGAAAAAGAATTGCAAGCGTATGGCGCCGATCAGATTCAAGTTCTTGAAGGCTTAGAGGCTGTTCGTAAACGTCCAGGGATGTATATCGGTTCCACAAGCTCTCGCGGTCTCCACCACTTAGTATGGGAGATTGTCGATAACTCAATCGATGAGGCGCTTGCAGGTTATTGTGACACGATCACAGTGACGGTTGAGCCAGGAAACTCCATCGTTGTCGAAGATAACGGACGTGGGATTCCAGTAGACGTTCAAAAGAAAACAGGCCGACCTGCCGTTGAAGTTATTTTCACGGTATTGCACGCCGGTGGTAAATTCGGCGGTGGCGGATACAAAGTTTCAGGTGGTCTTCACGGTGTAGGGGCGTCGGTTGTTAACGCACTATCGACAAAACTTGAAGTGTTCGTCCGTCGCGACGGCAACGTGTATTATCAATCGTTCAAACGTGGCGTTCCACAAGGTGAACTTGAAATCGTCGGAACGACAGATACGACAGGAACGACTGTCCGCTTCTTCCCGGACGGCGATATCTTCCAAGAAACACTCGAGTATGACTTTGATTTGCTAGCAACACGTCTTCGCGAGCTCGCTTTCTTAAACAAAGGGCTACGGATTGTCGCAAAAGATGATCGTAGCGATGAGACGATTGAACGTAATTATCACTACGAGGGCGGAATTAAGTCTTACGTCGAGCACTTGAACCGTTCGAAGGCATCGATTCATGAAGAGCCTGTGTATGTGCACGGAACGAAAGATGGAATTGAGGTAGAGATTGCCCTTCAGTACAACGAAGGTTTCGCAAGTAACATCTACTCATTCACGAACAACATCCCAACACATGAAGGTGGGACGCACGAGACTGGTTTCAAGACAGCACTCACACGTTCAATCAATGATTATGCGAAGCGATTCGGATTGATGAAGGAGGCCGACGGAAGTCTTTCTGGGGATGATGTCCGTGAAGGATTGACGGCGATCGTTTCCGTCAAACACCCGGCACCTCAGTTTGAAGGACAGACGAAGACGAAACTTGGAAATGCCGATGCTCGTACGGCGACAGATACGTTATTCAGTGACACGTTCGAACAATTCTTGCTCGAGAATCCATCAGTCGGTCGTCTTATTGTCGACAAAGGATTGATGGCAGCACGCGCACGTCTTGCTGCGAAACGCGCACGCGAGATGACACGTCGTAAAGGTATTCTCGAAGTCAGTTCATTACCAGGGAAATTGGCTGACTGTTCGTCGAAAGACGCTTCGAAATCTGAACTATACATCGTTGAGGGTGACTCAGCGGGTGGTTCGGCAAAATCTGGTCGTGACCGTCACTTCCAAGCAATCTTGCCGATTCGAGGGAAAATCATCAACGTCGAGAAAGCACGTCTTGATAAGATTTTAGCCAACCAAGAAGTTCGGACTATTATCACGGCTCTCGGAACAGGGATTGCGGATGAGTTTGATCTATCAAAAGCTCGTTACCATAAACTGATCATCATGACCGATGCCGATGTCGATGGAGCGCACATTCGTACGCTGTTATTGACGTTCTTCTATCGTTACATGCGACCACTCGTGGAGAGTGGATACGTCTATATTGCGCAACCACCGCTCTATGGTGTGAAGCACGGTAAAGAAACAATCTATGTTCAAAACGAGCGAGAGTTACAAGCTACACTTGCACAACTTCCTGAAAACGCACGTTATAGCGTTCAACGTTACAAGGGTCTTGGAGAGATGGATCCTGAACAGTTGTGGAATACGACGATGAACCCGGAAACGCGTTCGATGCTTCGCGTCGATCTTCAAGATGCAATTGAGGCAGATGAGATTTTTGAAACGCTCATGGGTGACAACGTCGAACCACGCCGTGACTTTATTCAATCTCACGCCCATTACGTGAAGAACCTCGATATTTAATAAGAAGGGTAGGCAATAACGAATGGCAGAACAAGAAAATATCAAGGATATAAATATTAGCCAAGAGATGCGAACGTCGTTCATGGACTATGCGATGAGCGTCATCGTATCACGTGCCCTTCCGGACGTGCGAGATGGTTTGAAGCCGGTTCACCGTCGTATTTTGTATGCGATGAACGAGCTCGGAATTCGTGCGGACAAGCCACATAAGAAATCGGCGCGTGTCGTCGGGGACGTGATCGGTAAGTATCACCCACACGGTGACTCTGCCGTTTACGAAACGATGGTTCGTATGGCTCAAGATTTCAGTTATCGTTACGAACTAGTCGACGGTCACGGGAACTTCGGTTCAGTCGATGGCGACTCGGCCGCTGCAATGCGTTATACCGAGGCACGTATGTCTAAGATTGCGATGGAACTCGTACGAGACATTGGCAAAAACACAATCGATTACCAACCAAACTTCGATGGTGAAGAGAAAGAACCGGTTGTTCTTCCGGCTCGCTTCCCGAACTTCCTTGTCAACGGAACGAGCGGGATTGCGGTCGGGATGGCAACGAACGTTCCTCCGCATAACTTGAATGAAGTCATCGATGGGGTGTTGGCTCTTACTCATAACCCGGACATCACGATTGCTGAATTGATGCAACACATCCCAGGCCCTGACTTCCCGACAGCGGGAGAGATTTTGGGACGCAGCGGGATTCGTCGTGCCTATGAAACGGGACGTGGATCGATTACGATGCGTGCGAAAGCCGAAATCGAAACGTTGAAAAACGGTCGTGAACGGATCCTCGTTCATGAAATCCCATATCAAGTCAACAAGGCACGTCTCGTTGAGAAAATTGCCGATTTGGTACGTGATAAAAAAATTGAAGGAATCACAGACTTGCGTGATGAATCCGACCGTAACGGGATGCGGGTCGTCATCGAAGTTCGTCGGGATGCGAATGCGAGTGTCATCTTGAACAACTTGTATAAGCAAACGCCGATGCAGACGACGTTCGGAGTGAACATGCTTGCCCTCGTAGGCGGTCGCCCGAAAACGTTGAACATCAAACAAGCCATCTATTACTACATCGAACACCAAAAAGAAGTCGTACGTCGTCGTACGCAATTCGATTTGGATAAAGCCGAAGCACGTGCCCACATCTTAGAGGGACTTCGTGTTGCGCTTGATCACTTGGATGAAGTCATCGCCATCATTCGTAGTACACGTACTGGTGACGAGGCGCGTGAGAAGTTGATTGCTCGCTTTGGACTTTCTACTGAGCAAACGCAAGCGATTTTAGATATGCGTCTCCAACGATTGACTGGTTTGGAGCGTGAGAAAATCGAAGGCGAATACCGTGAAGTGAAAGCGTTGATCGAGGAACTTCGTGCGATTCTTGGTGATGAGGAGTTGCTTCTCGACATCATTCGCAACGAGTTGCTTGAAATCAAAGAGCGGTATGGTGATGCACGTCGTACGGTGATTCGTACAGATATCGTTGAACTTGAGGATGAAGATTTAATCCCGGTTCGTGACATGATGATCACGTTAACGAGCGAAGGTTACATCAAGTCAATTCCATCCGATTCATACCGCGCACAGCGTCGAGGTGGACGTGGGAAACAAGGTATGGGAACGAACGATGAAGACTTCGTACTTCGTTTGCTGTCAGCCTCGACACACGATACGATTCTCTTCTTTACGAACTTCGGTCGTGTCTTCCGTCTTAAAGGATATGAAATTCCTGAGATGAGTCGTACCGCAAAAGGAATGCCAATCATTAACTTGCTTCAAATTGATAAAGGTGAAAAAGTTGAAACGATGATTCCTGTCGATTTCAATAGTTACCTGGCAAACCAAACGGTGGCAGAAGATGCGCAAAATGAATCGGAAGAAGAAGTGGCAGATGAGCAATTGTCTCTTGTCTTCATTACAAAAGAAGGTTTGATTAAGCGTTCACCACTCTCGGCATACGCTCGAATCAACAAAAACGGTCTTCGTGCCATCAGCTTGAATGAAACAGATGAGCTCGTCACCGTCCGCCTTGCGAAGAGCGATGATGAAATGTTGATTGTCACTCGCCAAGGAATGTCGATTCGTTTCCCTCTCGAAGGAGAAGTTCGATCGATGGGACGTACGGCACGTGGTGTTCGTGCAATTCGTTTGAAGAAAGACGATGATTTAGTCGTCTCAATGGAAATCGTTCGCACAACGCAAGACGTCTTGATTATCACTGAAAAAGGATTCGGGAAACGTACGGCTATGGAGCAGTTCCGTACACAAGGTCGTGGCGGTTCCGGAATCATTGGAATTAAGACAGATCGTGGAACAGTCGTGGGTATGCGTGTTGTTGATGAAGATGATGACATCATGTTGATGACTGAACACGGCGTTGCGATTCGAATCGATTCGCAAACTATCTCTCAGATGGGTCGAAGCACACGTGGTGTGAAAGTGATGAACATTGAAGATGGCGATCGTCTAGCGACTATCGCAAAATTGAAAAAAGATGAGTTAGAAGAGGAATCAGCAGTCGATTTGGAGAATGGGTTTGAGGTAGAAGCACCTGAAGCCGACGAATCGTCTGATGTGAATGAGTAAGACGAGAGGTCGAACGGTGTTTCCGTTCGACCTTTTTCATATATAGGAGGGATTCGCGTGCGTTTGAACTTATCCGCTGTACATGTTGGTATGACGTTATTGTCACCCGTTTCTTCCTTAGAGGCAGGAATTCATTTAACAAATGAACATCTACGTTTGCTCCGTTTCTTAAAGATTGAAGCAATTGATGTTGCACCCGTTGAACAATTCATCTTCACTTCTATAGAAGAAAAGCTTCTTTGCGAACAGGTTCTACAATATGAGAAACATTATAATCAGTGGGAAGAGCGAATCGCCCCGAATCCTTACGAAGGTTTAGAATTCATTCATCAACTATTTCGTCAGGAACTCCCGCTTTCAGCAGTTGTTCATTTTTTTACGCATCAACCTTTGCGAAAAAACCATGTCATCTACCATGCGATTTATCGAGCACTCGTCGCACGCGCCTTATCGAAATATCGAGGGGATGAGCACCAACTTCAATTTGATTACGGAATTGCTTCTTATTTCGCTGATGCAAGTTACGCTAAAATTCGAAAATGGTCTCATATGCGTTATTTCACAAAAATGGAAAGGGAGCTACTATACCAACACCCACTCGTCTCGGCAGCGATGCTTCCAAGTAACCAAACGCTACGAGGGCGTGTCTATCAATTGATCACAGAGCATCACGAACGTCTAGATGGATCCGGTTTTCCAAAACGTCTAACCGAGCGGGAGCTGAATCCCGCATCTCCTCTATTTATTGTCGCTGATCGATTCTGTCAGTTAACCGCACCTCGAACGTTTCGAAAACCACTTTCGCCAGAAGAAGCATACTTCTATATGTGGCAGAATAAAGCCTATGACGAGGAGGCCTTGTCGCTTCTCGCTACGTTGCTCGGATTTTATGAAATCGGTCGAACCGTTTTATTGAGTAGCGGAGTGCGGGGAAAGATTCACGCCTATACGAATCATATTGAGCGACCTATTGTTATAGAAGATACGGATGAGACTGAATATGATTTATCGCGTTTGGCTGAAGTGAAAATTGTATCGTTTCAATAAGAAGAGACTGGCGATTCCTCTCATCAAAAATGAGAGGAATCGTCTTTATTTATTCTTTTTTAAAAAACTTTATTTTTATAGTTGACGAATATAAAGTCAGATGCTATTATAAATGAGTCGCTAAGAGCGACAGACGAACTTTGAAAACTGAACGATGAGGCAAAAATAAGTTTTACAATTTTTTGAATGAAGCGCAAGCTTCGTCAATTTAAGAGCTATATCAAATTCTTTGGAGAGTTTGATCCTGGCTCAGGACGAACGCTGGCGG